>JANPAR010000119.1:0-22525 GCA_031430015.1 Burkholderiales bacterium | reverse complement strand
GATTGACACGCCCGGCCACGTCGATTTTTCCTATGAAGTGAGCCGCTCGCTGTCGGCCTGTGAAGGCGCGCTGCTGGTGGTGGACGCCAGCCAGGGCGTGGAAGCGCAAACGGTGGCGAACTGCTACACCGCGCTCGACCTCAATGTCGAAGTGGTGCCGGTGCTCAATAAAATTGATCTGCCGTCGGCGAACCCAGAGAACGCGATAGCTGAAATCGAGGACGTGATCGGCATCGATGCCCAGGATGCTGTACGCGCCAGCGCCAAGACAGGTGAAGGTGTGATTGACATCATCGAGGCCATGATCGCACGGGTGCCGCCGCCGAAAGGCTCACCCACCAACGCTCTTCAGGCTCTCATCATTGATTCCTGGTTCGATAACTATGTCGGCGTGGAGATGCTGGTGCGGGTGATGGAAGGCAGCTTGCGGCCCAAGGATCGTATCAAATTGATGGCGTCCGGTGGCACCTACCTCTGTGAACAAGTCGGTGTGTTTACCCCCAAGTCGCTACAGCGCCAGAGTCTTTCGGCGGGTGAAGTCGGCTTTATCATCGCCGGCATCAAGGAACTCAAGGCCGCCAAGGTGGGCGATACCGTCACCCTGCTGGACAACCCCGCAGCCAAGGCGTTGCCCGGTTTCAAGGAAATCCAGCCGCAGGTGTTCGCAGGGCTGTTCCCGGTCGAGTCGAATCAATACGAAGCCTTGCGCGAGTCACTGCAAAAATTGCAGCTCAACGACGCATCACTGCAGTTCGAACCCGAGGTCTCGCAAGCGCTGGGCTTTGGCTTTCGCTGTGGCTTTCTCGGCCTCTTGCACATGGATATTGTGCAGGAACGTCTTGAGCGCGAATTCGACATGGACCTCATCACGACCGCGCCATCGGTAAAGTATGAGGTGCTGTTGCGTAATGGTGAATTGTTAGTTATCGACAATCCGGACAAACTGCCCGATCCGGCGCGCACCGAAGAGATTCGCGAGCCGATCATGACCTTGCAGTTGTTCATGCCCCAGGAGTACGTTGGGGCGATCATGACCCTGTGCAACGAAAAGCGCGGCAACCAGATCAACATGGCCTACCACGGGCGTCAAGTACACCTTACTTACGAAATCCCGCTGAACGAAATCGTGCTCGATTTTTTCGACAAGATGAAATCGGCCTCGCGAGGCTATGCATCGATGGACTATGAATTCAAGGAGTATCGCGCTGCCGACGTGGTCAAGGTCGATGTACTGATCAACGCCGAAAAAGTCGATGCGCTGTCCATCATCGTACATCGCGCCAACGCGCAATACCGCGGTCGCGGGCTGGTGTCGAAAATGCGCGGTCTGATTCCGCGCCAGATGTTTGATGTGGCGATCCAGGCGGCGATTGGTGCCAGCGTGATCGCGCGCGAGAATGTCAAGGCGCTGCGCAAGAACGTGATCGCCAAGTGCTACGGCGGCGATATCTCGCGCAAACGCAAACTGCTGGAGAAGCAAAAAGCCGGCAAGAAGCGCATGAAGCAGGTCGGCACGGTGGAGATACCGCAGGAAGCCTTCCTCGCGATTTTGCAGGTGGACGGTTGATGAACTTTGCCCTGATTCTGTTGTGCCTGACGCTGTTTACCGGCGTATTCTGGTTTGCCGATCTCTTTGTGTTCAAGAAACGCCGCCAGCAGGCTTTCGAAGCAGAGGTTAAGGCGCTGGACGCACGCATGGCGATTAATCCTGCGGTCTACGCCAAAGATCATCGCGACAAGGAAGTGCAGCGTCTGTCGAACGAAAAGCGCACGCCGCCGGTGTGGCTGGAGTTTCCCGCCAGCTTTTTCCCGGTGATTGCCGTGGTGTTTGCGCTGCGCTCATTTTTGGTGGAACCGTTCAAGATTCCTTCTGGCTCAATGATCCCAACCCTGTTGATCGGTGATTTCATTCTGGTCAATAAATTTATCTACGGCGTGCGTCTGCCAGTCATCAATGTCAAGGTGATCGACATGGGCAGCCCGCAGCGCGGTGATGTGATGGTGTTTCGCTATCCGCGCAATCCTTCGCTTGACTACATCAAGCGCGTCGTGGGTGTGCCAGGTGACAAGATTGCCTACCAAAACAAGCGTTTGACTGTCAACGATGTTGCCGTCGTCACGTCCGCGTTGCCCGACTACCTGCACAAGGAGCGTGCCAGCTATGCGCAACAGTTTTCGGAAACCTTCGACGGCAAGACGCATCGTGTGCTCAATGACGAAGATGCGCCTTCGTTTATCAACTCCGCCGCTGCATTCCCGAATCGCGAGAATTGCCTCTACAATAATGCTGGCGTCATCTGCACAGTGCCGTCCGGTCACTACTTCATGATGGGTGATAATCGGGACAATTCGGAAGACAGCCGCTTCTGGGGGTTTGTCCCTGAAGCCAACATTGTCGGCAAGGCGTTCGGCATCTGGATGAACTGGACGGGCGGGTTAAGTTTTGATTTGTCCCGCGTCGGCGGGTTTGATTAAACGGTACAGATTGAGGGGAAATACCATGGAAAACACCATTCAATCCCAGCGCGGCGTGAGCATGTTGGGGATTGCCCTGATTTGCATGATGATTGTGCTGGTGGCGGTCGGTGCGCTCAAGACCATTCCTGCCTACATCGAATTTGGCACCATAAAAAAGGCAGCGATGGCGTCAAAAGACGGCGCGAAAACGGTGGCGGATGTGCAGCGCAATTTCGACAAGCGCGCGCAGGTTGACGATATCAGTGCCATCACCGGAAAAGATTTGGAAGTGACCAAGGAAGGCAACAACATTGTTGTGGCCTTCAAGTACGATAAAAAGATACCGTTGTTTCAAAACGTCAGCGTGTTGTTCGAATTTTCCGGCAGCAGCAACGACCCCTGACCTGCCGCCGCGCGGCAACGCGCGGAGTGCCTCAGCATGGATGCCAGCGAACTCGAATCCCGTCTCGGACACAAGTTCAGTGCGCCCCGGCTGCTGACCCAGGCGTTGACCCATCGCAGCCACAGCGTCGTACACAACGAGCGGCTGGAGTTTCTCGGCGACAGTGTGCTCAACTGCGCGGTCGCGCATCTGCTGCACGAGCGTTACACCAAACTCGACGAAGGCGACCTGTCGCGCCTGCGCTCCAATTTGGTCAAGCAGCAAACCCTTTACGAAGTGGCGCAGCGGGTTGAGTTGGCGCGCCATCTGCGCCTTGGCGAGGGTGAACTCAAAAGCGGCGGCTTTCGCCGCCCATCTATTCTGGCGGATACGCTCGAAGCCTTGTTTGGCGCGGTGTTTCTCGATGGTGGCTTTCAGGCCGCGCGCGCGGTGATTGCCAAGCTCTACCACCCGATTCTTGAAACGGTTGATCCGCAAACGCTCGGCAAGGATGCCAAGACCCTGTTGCAGGAGTACCTGCAGGGCCGCAAGATTGCGCTGCCCACCTACAACGTGGTGGCCACCCATGGCGCCGCACACAATCAGGAATTTGAAGTTGAGTGTGTGATTCCAAAACTTGACATTCGTGTAACGGGTGCCGGTGCCAGCCGCCGTTCCGCAGAGCAACAGGCGGCCAAGAAGGCACTTGAGCTCGCGCCCAAGGAAACGCCGCGCAAGACACGGCGCACGCGCAAGGATGGCACTCCTGACAAACTGTCTGTATCGGTGACAGCCGTCAAAGAGGAAGGGGCTATTAGAGAGGGGAAAGATGCGAAAGACCCCAAAGACGCCAAACCCGCCGTGAAAGAGATCAAGGACGCCACCAAGGATGCCAAAGAGCGTGAGCCCGTCAAGCGCGTGAAGACCGAGACTCGTGAGGCAGACGCCATCGCGCCGCCGGCAGTCGAGGCAAAAGTGGCACCGGCGGCCGAACCAGTCGCGGCAGTGCCGGCACTGCCGGTCAAGGAAGCCTGACGTGCGCGCTGGTCACGTCGCCATCGCGGGCCGCCCCAACACTGGCAAATCGACCCTGCTCAACAAGCTGATCGGCGCCAAGCTGTCAATCACCTCGCGCAAGGCGCAGACCACGCGCCACCGCATTCTCGGTGTGCTTACGCGCGACAATGCGCAGTATGTATTCCTCGATACACCCGGCTTTCAGACGCGCTACCGCAACCATCTGAACCAGGCGATGAATCGCTCGGTGGACGATGCGCTTTCCGCCGCTGACGTGATCGTGCACGTGATCGAAGCCTCGGGCTACAAGCCGGAAGACGAAGCAGTGGCCGCGCGTTTGTGGCATCACGGCCAGATACCGCCGCCGGTGATCCTCGTCATCAACATGATCGACCGCGTCAAGGAGCCGGGCAAGTTGCTCGCCTTGATGCAGGACGCGAACGCGCGCCATCCCTACACCGCCATCGTGCCGCTGTCCGCCAAGACTGGCAAGAGCACGGACTTGCTGCTCGATGAAATCGCCAGACATCTGCCCGAGGGTGAAGCGCTCTACGGCACCGACATGCTCACCGACCGCTCCGAGCGCTTTCTGGCAACCGAAATCATTCGCGAAAAAGTGTTCCGGCTATCCGGTGAAGAGGTGCCTTACGGCTGTGCGGTGACAATTGAAAAGTTTGAAGAAGAAGGGCGCTTGCGCCGGATTTATGCCACCGTGCTGGTGGATCGTCCCGGACACAAGTCGATCCTGGTCGGCGCCAAAGGCGAGCGCATGAAGCGTATCGCCACCGAAGCGCGCCTTGACATGGAGCGCCTGTTCGACGCGAAAATTTTTCTCGAAGTGTTCGTCAAGGTCAAAGGCGGCTGGGCCGACAGCAAGACCATGCTGCATTCTCTGGGCTATGACTGACGATGGCTGCGCATGCCGAAACATCCCCGGCGCTCACGGAGTCCGCGCCGCAGCTTTCCCCGCTTCGCCCCGGCGCACGCGCTGCCGCACGTGCCGCCGCCAGGCTGCATGACGAAGAGCGCGCTTATGTGTTGCACACCTACCCGTACAGCGAATCGAGCCTGATTGTCGAAATGTTCACGCGCGCCAGCGGCCGCGTGCCGCTGGTCGCCAAGGGCATCAAGCGTTCCCGCAGTCAGGGTGCGGCGCTGATGCAGTTTCAGCCCTTCAACATATCGTGGTCGGGCAAGGGCGATTTGCGCACGCTCAAGAAGGCCGAGTGGCAGGGTGGGGTGCCGGCACTGCCGCCCGCGCGTCTGTTTTGCGGCTTCTATCTCAACGAACTGATGCTCAAACTGTTGGCGCGGGACGACGCCCACGAGCACCTGTTCGACTGCTATGAGCAAGCGCTCGTCAGACTCGCGGCGCTCGAAGATGAAGGTGGCGTGCTGCGTGGCTTCGAGAAAGCCATGTTGCGTGAAACCGGTTATGCCCTTGCCCTCACGCACGATCCTTTCGCCGGCGAAGCAGTCCGTGCCGACGCGCGTTACGCTTACGTGCCGGGGCGCGGTCCGCGCCGCCTTGCCGATGGTGACGCCATCGATGTCGAAATCTGTGGCCAAACCCTGCTCGACATAGACGGTGATGACTACGCCCGTCCGCGCACGGCTGCCGAGTCAAAACTGCTCATGCGCATGCTGGTGCAGCACCAGATGAATGGCCGCCCGCTCGCGACACGCCAGGTTTTCTCACAACTGCTGGAGTTGTGATTCGTCGAGACTGGATGATTCGTTCTGCTCCTGAGCTGGGCCGCGCTTCCCGCGTCATCCGCGCGCGTGCCAGTATCAACACTCTCCATACCCTCTGCATCTACTGCTGGCCCTGTCATGACATCTTCCTCCGCACCCGCCGGTACCGCATTCCTCGGTACCCCACCTCTCAGTACCGCCTCTGCCACTCTGCTCAAACTGGGCGTCAACATCGATCACGTCGCCACCCTGCGTCAGGTGCGCGGCACGCCCTACCCTGACCCGGTCAAGGCTGCGCTCGAAGCAGAGACCGCCGGCGCCGATCTCATCACCCTGCATCTGCGCGAAGACCGCCGTCACATTCAGGACAAGGACGTGTTCGATCTGCGCGGCCAACTGGCGACGCGCATGAACCTGGAAACCGCCGTCACGCGGGAGATGCTGCAAATCGCGGTCAAGGTGCGCCCGCAGGATGTCTGCCTCGTACCAGAGCGCCGGCTTGAACTGACTACGGAAGGTGGCCTCGATGTGGTGGGCCAGTTCGACCGCGTCAAAGACGCCGTGCGTCTGCTTACTGAGGCAGGCATTCGCGTCTCGCTATTCATCAGCCATGACGCCAAGCAGATCGAAGCGGCCAAAGCAGCCGGTGCACCCGCCATCGAAATTCACACCGGCCACTACGCCGATGCGCCCAGCGCCGCCGAAGCCGACGCCGAATTCGCGCGCATCGAAGCAGGCGTCGCACTTGGCAATCGACTCGGCCTCACCGTCAACGCCGGCCACGGCCTGCACTTTGGCAACACGGCGCGCATCGCTGCGCTCGCCGGCATCAGCGAACTCAACATCGGCCACGCCATCGTCGCTGAAGCCGTGTTCCGCGGCTGGCAGCAGACCGTGCGTGACATGAAAGCGCTGATGCTGGCAGCGCGCAACTCATCAGCGGCAGCGTGCTGAGTTAGAACCTGGGGTGGCCAGATGAGTCGCTCCCACCAAGGGTTTTGGACGTGTGATGTCTGAAAAGCGCTGCCAGAGCCATTGTCAGGGCGGAGGAGATTGAACGATTGCGCAACGGCGTTGATGCCGCCGCCGATTCCGCTACACTAGACGGATGATCCTGAGAACGTTCCAGACACTCACATTGCTGCTCACGGCACTTGCGCTAGCCTCGTGCAGCGACGCCTGGAACAACCCGTACTCGGCGCTGGAAACCGCGACCGCCAACACGCTCTACACCTCGTTCGCTGAGCGGCCAAAGCGCCTCGACCCGGCACAGTCGTATACGTCGGATGAAGCCGAGTTCACCGCGCAAATCTATCAGCCGCCGTTTCAGTACCACTACTTAAAACGGCCCTATGAGTTGATTCCCGACGCGGCGGCAGCGTTGCCGAAGCCACGCTATTTCGACAAGGCCGGGCGCGAGTTGCCTGCCGATGCCGCAGTGGCCGATATTGCCACCAGCGTCTACGAAATCCGCATCAAGCCGGGCATCAAATTTCAACCGCACCCGGCGTTTGTGGCTGCCAACCGGTCGCTTACGCGCGATGCGATTGACGACAAATTCAAGCTCGCCGATTTTGACGGCGTAGAGACACGTGAACTGACTGCCGCCGACTACGTCTACGAAATCAAACGCCTTGCGCACCCGCGTGTCAATTCGCCGATCTTCGGCCACATGACCGATTACATCGCCGGCCTCAAGGAATACGGCGAAACGCTCAAGGCTGAAGTAAAGAAGCTTGGTACCGGCAAGACCGACAGCACCGGCAAAAGCAGCAAAGCCCCGTGGCTCGACCTGCGCAAGTCCGACATCAGCGGCGTCAAGGTGATCGACGACACCACCTACAGCGTCACGGTAATTGGCAAGTACCCGCAGTTTCTTTACTGGATGGCGATGCCGTTTTTTGCGCCCATCCCGTGGGAGGCCGACCAGTTCTACGCGCAAGCCGGCATGGCCGAGAAAAACTTCTCGCTCGATTGGTACCCGGTCGGCACCGGTGCCTACATGCTGACCGAGAACAATCCCAACGCACGCATGGTACTCACGCGGAATCCCAATTTTCGTGGCGAAGCGTACCCCTCTGAAGGTGAAGCGGGTGACAAGGCAGATGGCATGCTCGCCGATGCCGGCAAGACCATGCCCTTCATCGACCGCATCGTGTTCGTGCGTGAGAAAGAGCAGATTCCCTACTGGAACAAGTTTTTGCAGGGCTACTACGACAAGTCGGGCATCTCTTCGGACAACTTCGATCAGGCGATCAAATCCGGCTCCGATGGTGAATCGGGCCTCACGCCCGAGATGGAGGAGCGCGGCATCAAATTGCGCACCTCGCTTGCCACCACGTCGTACTACCTGTCGTTCAACTGGCTTGATCCTATCGTAGGCGGCAACGATCCCAAGACGGCTGAGCGCACGCGCAAGTTGCGCCAGGCGCTCTCCATCGCGGTCGACTTTGAGGAGTTTATTTCGATCTTTTTGAATGGCCGTGCGATTGCCGCGCAAGGCCCGATCCCACCCGGCATTTTCGGATTCAAGGAGGGCCAGGCTTCGATGAATCCGGTCGTATATGACTGGAAAGACAACGGCCCAAAGCGCAAGTCGATTGACACGGCGAAGAACTTGCTGGCTGAAGCTGGCTACCCCGGCGGGCGCGATGCCAAAACCGGCGAGCCGCTGGTGCTCTATCTCGATACGACGGACCGCGGCCCCGGTGACAAGGCGCGCCTTGATTGGTACCGCAAGCAATTCGCCAGCATCAACGTGCAGCTCGAAATCCGCACCACGGACTGGAACCGTTTTCAGGAAAAAATCCGCAAGGGCAACACGCAAATGTTTTTCCTTGGCTGGAACGCCGACTATCCCGATCCGGAAAATTTTCTGTTCCTGCTCTACGGCCCGACCAGTGCCGCGAAATCGGACGGCGAGAACAAGGCCAACTACGCAAACCCGGAATTTGACCGCCTGTTCGAGCAAATGAAAAACATGGACAACGGCCCGGCGCGTCAGGCGGTGATGGACAAGATCACCACGCTGCTGCATCGGGAC
Source organism: Burkholderiales bacterium (assembly GCA_031430015.1). Classification (GTDB taxonomy): domain Bacteria; phylum Pseudomonadota; class Gammaproteobacteria; order Burkholderiales; family JAEUOS01; genus CANJDH01. Next base: position 13,931 of record JANPAR010000119.1, on the reverse strand, counting down.
GCTCCGTGGATGTGGGGCTTTCATCCCAAGAGCTTTGGCCTCTCGCATGCGTGGATGAAGAACGGCAAGCCGAACCAGATGGCGAACAATGGCCTCAAGTACCAGCGCCTCGACACGACGTTGCGCGCGCAAAAGCGTGCCGACTGGAACGGCGCAGTGGTGTGGCCGTTTGTGCTGTTGGTAATCGTGCTGGTGCTTCTGGCGTGGCTGGGCGTGCGCGCCTGGAAGCGGTCTGAGGCGGCGGTGGCAGTGATGGCGCCGGACGTGGCGCCGGCGCCAAAAGGTGCGGCGGCATGAGCGCCTACATCATTCGACGCCTGCTCTACGCCATCCTGATTTTGATCGGCGTGAACGTCATTACCTTCTGGCTGTTCTTCAAGGTCAATACGCCTGACGACATTGCGCGCCTGCAACTCGGCGCCAAGCGCGTCACGCCCGATGCGATTGCCAAATGGAAATCAGAGCGCGGCTATGACAAGCCGCTCTTCATCAATACCGGCGCATCTGGCGGCGCGATGGTGACTGACACGATTTTTTATGAAAAGTCAGTATCGATGTTCGTGTTTGAGTTCGGCAGCGCTGACGACGGACGCAACATCGCTTATGAGATTCGCACGCGGGCGCCGGCCAGTCTGGCGCTGGCGGTACCCATGTTTATCGTTGGTCTTGGCATCAATATCAGCTTTGCCCTGCTGTTGGCCATGTTCCGCGCCACGCGCTTTGACTTTTGGGGTGTGGTCTATTGCGTGGCGATGATGTCGGTGTCGAGTTTGTTTTTCATCATCGCCGGTCAATTTGTGTTCTCGAAGCTCTGGCATCTGGTGCCGATCTCCGGCTATGCAGAAGGCATCAGCGCGACCAAGTTTCTGATCTTGCCGGTGGCGATCGGCGTCTTTGCCAGCATCGGTGGCTCGACGCGTTTGTATCGCACCATCTTCATTGAAGAAACGGCGCGCGACTACGTGCGCACCGCGCGCGCCAAGGGTTTGTCCGAACTCACGGTGTTGTTCAAACACGTGCTGAAAAACGGCATGATCCCGATCCTTACTGGCGTGGTGGTAGTGATTCCCAGTCTCTTCACCGGCAGCTTGCTGACAGAGTCTTTCTTCGGCATCCCCGGCCTCGGCAGCTACACCATCGAGGCGATCCAGGCGCAAGACTTTGGCATCGTGCGCTCGATGGTGTTCATCGGTGCGGTGCTCTACATCATGGGTCTGGTGTTGACCGATATTTCGTACACGCTGGTGGATCCGCGTGTGACACTTGAGTAGCCCGGAATAGCCCGGCCCCCGCGATGAACTTTTCCCCGGTATTTCTTTGGAGCGATCTGCTGCTGGGCGCGCTGCTGCTGGTGTGTGCGTGCTATGCGTGGCAGGCATCGAAGCATGCGCACCTGCGTGCGCCGTGGGCGCGCGTGCGGCGCAATGCTGCGGGGTTGGCCTCGGCCACCGTGCTGATTCCCTTTGTGCTGATCGGCGTGCTTGATTCTCTGCACTACCGGCCCATGCTCCAAGCCAATGCGGGTACGGCGACGGCGCGTTACTCGGTGGAAGTCAAGAGTGTGCTCGACGTGGTGCTTGGCGCTGCGTTGGGCACGATGATTGGCAAGAGCGAGAAGACCTATTCGGCGCCACTGGCGACGCATGGCTTTTCCAAGGAAACCGTAGACGTGCCTGGCTCCAACGGCACCAAGCAGGTGCGCGAGTATCCGCGCCTCGTCAATGGCGGCGCGCATTTGAAGACTCCTGATGCCGAGTGGGCGCGCGATGTGACCGTGCAGACGGCACGCGGTGTGGTCTTGGGGGCCGTAGTGTGGCTGGTGCTGGCCTTTCTGCTGTTGTCGGCCGCGGCTGCCCGCAAAGGTGCAGCCACTCGCGACCATGAGGGCGGCGCTGGCAGTCTTGCCGGTACCTGGCAGGCGGTGTGGCGCGGCGAGACTGAAATGCCGTGGCGTGCGGTGCTGATCACCCTGCTGGTGATTTGCATGCTGGCGGGCATGGCAGTGACGCTCGGCAGCCGCTATCACCTGCTCGGCACCGACAAGGTCGGGCAGGACGTGTTCTATCTCGCGCTCAAAAGCATTCGCACCGGCATGTTGATCGGTACTCTGACCACGCTGGTGATGCTGCCGCTCGGTGTGCTGCTCGGTATCACCGCTGGTTACTTTCGCGGCTGGGTCGATGACCTGATTCAGTACATCTACACCACGCTTAACTCGGTGCCGGGTGTGCTGTTGATTGCCGCGAGCGTGCTGATGATGCAGGTCTACATCGACACCAACCCGCAGTTGTTCCAGACCGCAGTCGAGCGCGCCGATTTCCGGCTGCTTGCCCTTTGTTTCATTCTCGGCGTGACGAGCTGGACTGGTCTGTGCCGTCTGCTGCGCGGTGAAACGTTGAAATTGCGCGAGCTGGAATACGTGCAGGCGGCACAAGCCTTCGGCGTGTCGCGCTTCCGCATCATCGTGCGCCACCTGCTGCCCAATGTCATGCACATCGTCATCATCAGCGCGGTGATGGATTTTTCCGGCATGGTGCTGACCGAGGCGGTGCTCTCCTACGTGGGTGTCGGTGTGGACCCCACCATGACCAGTTTCGGCAGCATGATCAACGCCGCGCGGCTGGAGATGTCGCGCGAACCGATGGTGTGGTGGTCGCTTGCAGCGGCATTCTTCTTCATGTTCGCGCTGGTGCTCGCGGCCAATCTATTTGCCGATGCCGTGCGTGATGCTTTTGATCCGCGTCTGGTGGTCAAGCGTCCGCGCATCAATCTGCTCAGTGCATCTGCCAAGGCGGCGGTGGCGAAATGAGCGCCGTTCTCAAGTCTGCGATAGACGCGGCGCATCCGTCCCAGACGGTCTTGCGCGTCACTGGCCTCAATACGCGCATCGACGCCTCGGCTGGCGTGGTGCGCCCACTCGATGGTGTTGATCTTGAGATTCGCAAGGGCGAGACCTTCGCCATCGTCGGTGAATCAGGCTGTGGCAAGTCGATGACGGCGCTGTCGATCATGCGTCTGTTGCCCGAGGCGGCGTGGATCGCGTCGGGCAGCGTCAAGCTTGACGATGTCAACGTACTGGCCTTGCCCGAGTACGGCATGCGCGATGTGCGCGGTGCACGCATCGGCATGATTTTTCAGGAGCCGGGCACCAGCCTGAACCCGGTGCTCACCTGCGGGCAGCAGATTGTTGAGGTGCTGGAGCGTCACGGCATTGCCCAAGGACCTGCGGCACAAGCGCGCGCGCTTGAATGGATGCAACGTGTCGGCATCCCCGATCCCGAACGGCGGCTGACTGAATACCCGTTCCAGTTGTCGGGCGGAATGAAGCAGCGCGTGATGATCGCGCTGGCTTTGAGTGCCGAACCCGAAGTGCTGATTGCTGACGAGCCGACCACAGCGCTCGACGTGACGATTCAGGCGCAGATACTTGATCTGCTGTGCGAGTTGCAGCAATCACGCGGCATGGCGATTCTGCTGATCACGCACGACCTTGGCGTGGTGGCGCGCATGGCGCATCGCGTGGCGCTCATGTATGCGGGCGAAATTATCGAAGTGGCATCGCGCGAGGAATTCTTCCGCAACCCGCAGCACCCGTATGCGAAGAAGCTGTTCAATTCGTTGCCGGGCGCCAACAAGCGCGGCGAGGCGCTCGACACCATCAAGGGATTCGTGCCGCCCCTGCACGTGGAGTTCACCGGCTGCCGTGTTGCTGATCGTTGCGATTTCGTCCACGCGCGCTGCCGCTCTGAAGCACCGGCCTGGCATGCGAGCGGGGCGGGTCATGAGGCGCGGTGTCATTTGCTTGATCCGGCGTCAAAGGGAGTGAGCAAAGTAAAGGGGTCTGACCCCTTTATAGTCAAAAGTCATTCGGCTGGAGAAGCGCTGCCAGAGCAGTTGACAGGCAGTATGCCAACCAAGACCGTTGGTACACAAGGGTTTTTGGCCATCAAGGAATTGAAAGTCCACTTCCCGATCCGTAAAGGATTGCTCAAGCGCACGGTGGGTTACGTCAAGGCCGTCGATGGCGTCTCCTTCAACATCGCCGCCGGTCGCACGTTGGCACTCGTCGGCGAGTCGGGTTGCGGCAAGACCACGGTGGGCAAGGGCCTGTTGCAGTTGATCCGCGTCACTGGCGGCTCAATCACATTCGAGGGACAGGAACTCACCTCGCTCAAAGGCGAGGCGCTGCGCCGCACGCGCGCTGCCACGCAAATCGTGTTTCAGGATCCGTTCGCGTCGCTCAATCCGCGCATGCGTGTCGGCGAGATCATTGCCGAGGGCATGGCGTCGTTCGGCATTGGCGCAGCAGGCGCTGAACGCGATGCACGGGTGATCGAACTGCTCGAACAAGTCGGGCTCGCCGGTGACAACCGCTACAAGTATCCGCATGAATTTTCCGGTGGCCAGCGCCAGCGCATCGCGATTGCGCGCGCGCTGGCGGTGAACCCCAGGCTGATCGTCTGTGACGAACCCACCAGCGCTCTCGACGTGTCGGTGCAGGCACAGATTCTCAATCTGCTGAAAGATCTGCAGCAACGTCTCGGTGTGAGCTATCTGTTCATCACCCACAACATCGGCGTAGTCGAGTATCTTGCGCACGACATTGCGGTGATGTATCTGGGCCGCATCGTCGAAGCGGGCACCGCTGAAGAGGTGCTCAATGCGCCGAAGCATCCCTACACCCAGGCACTGCTCTCGGCAGTGCCGCGGATTGATGCGGCTGAGCAGAAACAGCAGATCAAGACCGGCGGCGAACTGCCGTCACCGGCGAATCCGCCCCAAGGCTGTCACTTTCATCCGCGCTGTCCGCACGTAACCGACGCCTGCCGCATTGACTATCCGGCGGAGGTAGCGGTCAGCGCGACGCACCGCGTGCGTTGCGTATTGGTGCACTAACACCTCCTGCAATTTGCGTTCCGCGCGCAGGTAAACTTGCGGTATCGCGCAGGCTCACTCACACATTGTGCGCATCAAAAAACCTCAGGAGACCCACATGACCAATCGCCGTACCTTTCTTGGCAGCGTGGCTGCCGGCACCGGCAGCGCCACGCTGCCAACGTTCCTCTCGACGCCGGCCAAGGCGCAGAGCTTCCCGGCGCGCACGGTCAGATACATTTGTCCCTGGCCGGCTGGCGGCTCGACCGATGTCGTGATGCGCGCCATCGCCGAGAGTGCCGGCCGCGCGCTGGGCCAAACTGTGCTGGTTGAGAACAAGCCAGGTGCAGGCGGCACGCTCGGTGCCATCGAAATGGTCAACGCGCGCGGCGACGGCTACACGGTGGCGCAATTGCCGATTAGCGTGTTTCGCATTCCGCACATGCAAAAGGTGCAGTTCGACACGCTCAAGGACTTCACCTGGATCGCCTGCCTCACTGGCTACACCTTCGGCTTCGTGGTGCAGGCATCCTCTCCGATCAAGAGCATCAAGGACTTGGTGGATTTTGCCAAGGCCAACCCCGGTGTGTTCACCTATGGTCAGACCGGCAATGGCACCAGCCCGCATCTTGCTGTGGAAGAGTTCGCGCAAAAGGCCGGCATCAAGCTGCAGCCGGTGCCGTTCAAGGGCAACGCCGAGAACATGCAGGCCATTCTCGGCGGCCACATCATGGGCGCGAGCGACGCCACCGGCTGGGGGCCGCATGTGGACGCCGGCAAACTGCGCCTGCTCGCGACCTACGGCAGCAAGCGCACCAAGCGCTGGCCCAACGTGCCGACACTTGATGAGCTTGGCTACAAGACGATTTCGGATTCACCATTCGGTGTGTGCGGGCCGAAAAATATGGAACCCGCCGTGGTCAAAGTGCTGCACGATGCGTTCAAGAAAACCCTCGATGACCCGGCGGTGATCTCGGTGTTTGACAAGTACGACCAGAACACCATCTATCTCGATACGGCGGCGTATACAAAATATGCAGTCGATACCTACCATGGCGAGAAGGCGCTGATCGAGCGGCTGGGCCTCGCCAGGCAGAGTTGATTCACGCACGCAAGAAGTCTCACAAAAGAAAGTCACACATCCACAAGGAACAGCACTGCATGGCACGCACCGACTTCACCTTTTTCCATTCGCTGCGCGTGCGCTGGTCGGAAGTGGACATGCAAAAAGTCGTGTTCAACGGCAACTACTTCAATTATTTCGACGTCGCGGTATTCGAGTCCTGGCGCGCGATGGTTGCCAAGGGTGTGAAGACGCATGGCGAGGCGCTCAAAGCCCAGTTTGAAGGCTGGATTCACAACATCTACGTGGTCAAGGCCAGCGCCGAGTATCACGCTCCTGCATGCTGGGATGACCAGCTCGACGTCGGCGTGCGCGCTGCCAAACTCGGCCGCTCGTCCATGCGCACGCTGATCGAAATCCACCGTGGCGGCGAGCATCTCATCACCGGTGAACTCATCTATGTTTACAAAGACCCGGTGGCCAACGCGTCAGCGCCGTTGCCGGAGGGGTTCCGGCAGATGGTAGTGGCTTTTGAGAAGCTGAAGCCAGAGGGCGCGTGAAAGTCTGTGAAATCACCAGGCAGTCTTGCGCGCTGCTGGTTCAACTGCTGGGACGTTGGCACCTTGATTGCTTTTCCGCGCAGCGATAGCTGAAGGCAGCGTAGGTAGCGGCACCATCTGCAGCACACTCTGTTCAACGCCGGGTACGGCGCACCCCGTCACACAGCAGCGCCCCGGCTGCCGGTTGCGCGTAATCTTGCGGGTCGCATCGGCCCGTTTGTCTTCCAACACGCCGCGATCCAACAGCCGCTCGACCAGATCAACCTTGTTGCCGAGGGGATAGCGACGAAAGATTTCCATCTTCATCGCCTCGGGCGAGCCGCCGCCGTGCAGGCTGATGACCGAATACCATCCCGCCTGGTACGACGCAGTGAGGTCTTCGACAAAGCGCGCGGCCTCAATGCGTTTTTCGTAGGGAATATCGGAGCGCGCCGAGAGCACTTCGGACAAGCGGCCCGCCGTGGCCGGGTTGTGGTCTTCGTCCGGCCCCGGCAGGGTGACGATGAGACCGCCCGAGACATGGTGCGCAATGCGATGCATGTCGTAAATCTGTGTCGCCAGCAACAGCTTGCCGATGTTGGCAAATACAGCATCGGGTGTGACCACGCCCGATTCGTCGGCTTTCCCATAGACCGAAGCGGCGATGCCGCAGGCATAGAATCCTTCAACGATCTTGATGAGGTCCACCATCTGGTCGCGCAAGTTGTCCGCACGGTCGAGGTCGATGCCGTTGGCTTCGGTCATCAAGGCACCCGCACCGATCAGCAGATCGCCAAAACCCGCGCGCGCGGCGATGCAGGTGTGACGGTGGTGCGTGGCGTAGGAGTAGGTGAGATAGCCCGAATGCTGCCACTCGCCGGCGAGGAAGACACGATCCCACGGCACAAACACGTTCTCGAACAGGCATACGCCGGTGCTTTGGCCAAACTTGCTGCTGAACTTGGCTGCCGCTTCACCTGGCCGGCCTGCCGGGCGCGCGATGATAGTCAGACCTTTCACGTCGATTGGTACCGCACAGCAGACCGCGAAGTCTTTGTCCAACTCGGTCATGTTGCGGCAAGGCATCACCAGCAGCTCATGCATGTAGGGTGCGCCGGTGACGATGGCTTTGACGCCCGAGATCACAATGCCATCGCTGCGCCGCTCAATGATGTGTACGTAGCTGTCAAGATTGCCTTGCGCGTAGGGGCGCACCGAGCGGTCGCCCTTGGCATCCGTCATCGCAATGCCGAGCGCGAGATCGTTGTCGTAGACGTGCTCGAGGTAAGCCTTGAGCGTGGCGTGATATTGGGTGCCCGCCTCGGCATCGCAGCGCAGCGTGGCCTGGTAGATGCCAGTCAGCGCGTCCCCCGCGAGATAGCGCTGCGCGCAGCCGGTCTCCTGGCAGACCAAGCGCACCGCTTCGAGTTTGTTGAGCAGATCCTGCGTGCTTTTCGGAATGCCCAGCATGCGGTTCACCGTGCGGCCCCCGACCTCGGCGCGCATCACTGGCGCAAGCTCTTCGTTGAGCGCCAGGTCGTAGGTGAGCGCGATGGCGTTGACGCCGGGGGCGAGTGCCGCGTCGTCGGCCACCGATTCGACCTTGCGGCCATTGACGTAGACGGTGGGGTGGACCTTGCGCAGCGAGGCGCGGTAATCGTTACCGGACATCAACATGATGTTGTCTCCATCGCGAGGATAGGTTGAAACAATTACACGCAACGCCCGCCATCAACTTCGATGCACACGCCCGTGACGAAGCTCGCATCGTCGGACGCCAGATAGAGGCAGGCATTGGCCACATCGAGGGCAGTCGAAAAACGCCCCATCGGAATCGTTGCCCTGAACTTGGCGCGGCGCTCCTCGTTCACTTCGCCGCCCGCGAATGCGGTGGAGAGTGCGGTGTCCGGGTTGAACACCGGGTTGACGCAATTGACGCGAACGTTGTCGGGGGCGAACTCGGCGGCCATTGACTTGCTCATCAGCACCACAGCGCCCTTGCTGGCGTTGTAGACCGTGAGGCCTGGGCGTGGGCGGATGCCGGCGGTGGAGGCGATGTTGACCATGTTGCCGCCGCGCGTTTTGCCCTGTTTGCGAAACTGGGCGAGCACATGCTGGGCCGACCAGTAGATGCTTTTCACATTGACGTTGAAGCAGCGGTCGAAATCGGTCTCGGTGACTTCGGCGAACGGACGGTTTATATGGGTCCAGCCCGCATTGTTGACGACGCCATCCAAACCGGCACTAGCCTTGAGAGCCGCTGCCACCAAGGTTTTCCAGCCACCATCCGTGGTGACATCAGCTTGCTGAAATACCGCGTTGCCGCCTGTTTTGGTGATGGCGGCGACAGTTTCTTCGCCGCCTTTGGCATGGATGTCATTGACGATGACGCGTGCGCCCTCGGCGGCGAAGCGCGTGGCAATACCGGCACCGATGCCCGAGCCGGCACCGGTGACGATGATGGATTTTTTGTGCAAACGCATGAACCAGTCTCCAAAAAGTAGTGAAGGGGTGAAACTGCACGATGAAACGCCACGCCAAAACGCAGCGCTAAAGCGAGGCGCAAAAATGTAAATTCAAAATGCAAGGTGAACGCAGAATGCAGACTGCCAAGACGGGCAAGACGGGCAAGACGGGCAAGACGGGCAAGACGGGCAAGACGGGCAAGACGGGCAAGACGGGCAAGACAATACGTGCAACGCCGACATCGGGCAACGCATATAGGCGGCCCCGGCCGGCTACTTCACTTTCTTTAACGCACGCTCCACCACGTCACGCTTGAGCGTGGGCGCAAACAGTTCGATGAAGTCATACGCAAAGCCGCGCAGATAGGCCCCTTTGCGCATGGCAAGGTAGGTAGTTTTTTCGGGGAACAGGTGGCCGGTGTCAATCGCGCGCAAATGTTTGTCGCGCATTTCATCAAACGCAATGCCGGCCAGGATGCCGATGCCCAAATCCAACTCCACGTAGGTCTTGATCACGTCCGAATCCACCGCCGACAACACCACATGCGGCTCCAGTCCTGCCGTGGCGAAAGCCTGATTGATGGTTGAGCGCCCGGCAAAGGCGCCGTCATAGGTGACGATGGGGTATTGCGCGAGGTCTTTGAGTGATGGCTTTTTCAGCGCCAGCAGCGGATGTTTGGCGGGTGTCACCACGATGTGATGCCAGCGGTGGCAGGGCAGGCCGACGAGTCCGGGGTGCTGGGCAATGGTTTCCGTTGCGATGCATACATCGGCCTGGCCGTCCATCACCAGCGCGGCGATATGCGATGGTGTGCCCTGAATAATCGACAACTCGACCAGAGGATAGCGGCGCTTGAAGGCGCGAATGGCTGGCGGCAGTGAATAGCGCGCCTGCGTGTGCGTGGTGCCGATGGTGAGGGTGCCGGTTTTCTCTTGCGCGAAATCAGCAGCAGCGCGTTTCAGGTTTTGCTGCTCGGCCAGTACGCGCTCCACCCAATGCAGCACTGCGCGGCCGGGCGGCGTGAGGCCGGTGAGACGTTTGCCGTTGCGCACAAAAATTTGCACGCCGAGTTCATCTTCTAGTTCGCGAATCTGCTTCGAGACGCCAGGCTGCGAGGTATGCAGCGCCAGCGCCACTTGCGTCAGGTTGAGATTCTGGCGCATGGTCTCTTGAACCGAACGCAGTTGCTGAAAATTCATGGGCGGTGGTTTGTCTTCAAATAGCGAATCGAAATAGTACAGGCAATTGATATTCGGGTCGGGCGATTGATCGCGATCCATATAGATCAACGGCGGGGCTGCGGAAGAGGTGGCGTCGCGTTGGCATACCGGGCATTACGCTGCCAGTTATGACCGGGCAATCAATCGCGGTGGAAACCTGTACGTTCGCGGAATGGGCATATTTCGAGCGTATCTGCCGGGAGGTAGGAGTGCTATATTTTGTGGCTGACCATGAGCGCTATGTCCATTTTCCACGCACGCATGATGCCCAGCGGGCGCCTGCTGCATGTCTCCATCGGCGCGTCGATTGCGGCCCATGCGCTGTTGATACTGTTGTATGTGCCGGGGTTCGAACCACCACCGCCGCCCACGCCGATCAAGGCCACATTGCGTGCCGCGCCGCCTCTTCCGGTACCCGAAGTGCATGCGCCGGAAACGATGCCGCCGCCTGCGCCTGCTGCTGCCGCCAAGTCACCGTCTCCGGTACTCAAACCGCTTTTGGAAAGTACGCCTCCCAAATCCGCATCCGCGCCGGTGGCAGAGACCGTGGCGGTTGCCGCACCGGCTGTCGCGGTGCCAGCGCTTTCCTCAGTGACTGCGCCGGTTACCGCCTCGGTAGTTGCGCCCTCAGAAACGAAGAGCAATGCTCCAGTAGCCGATTGGAAAGACACGCCAAGGGCACCGGCTGTGACTACGCAGTCATCAGTGGAGGTGTCTGAATCACAGTTGATTCAGGCGTACGCGGCGCAGGTAGTTGGGATGATTGAAACCAGAAGACTTGCGCGCATGCCGCGTGAGGCGATTGAAAACGGCTGGCACGGCAACACGATCGTCCTGATCCGAATCGGCACAGACGGCAATATTGCGGAGGTATCGATTGCCAAATCGTCCGGCTACGAAGTGCTTGACGCCACCGCACGCACCGGCGCGTCTCGCGCCAAGCAGTTTGTCGCGATACCCGCTGCCCTGCGCGGCAAGGCATTTGACATCCGCGGCGACATCACCTTCAAAATTGTTGAAAAATGACGGGTGCGCCGTGCGTAGCGACGCCATAGCGCCGGACTCTACAGCGCCGGACTATGCAACGACACGTATGCGGGCAAGGTGTTGTTCTGCTACGCCGCCGCCGCAAACGCCACGACGTGATCGACTTCAAGCCTGATCCCGATCTTCTCGCCAATCGCATGATTGTGATGCGATGGCACCAGAGCGAGCAATTCGCGCCCGCCCGCCAGCCGCAGCGTATATAAAAACTGTGCGCCGCGAAACGCCTTGCGCAGCACTTCGGCTTGCGTCTCCGAGGCGTCATCGTGAATCACGTCATCTGGCCGCAGCAACACATCGACCGCGCTGCCCGGTGGCAGCAGGGCACAACCCTCGTGGCAGGGCATCGGGATGTTGCCGGTCAGCTCATCGAGATCGACGGTGACTTCGCCGCCGCTGACCACATGCCCCGGAATGAATACGCCCTGGCCGATGAAGTCGGCCACGAAGCGGCTCGCGGGCCGGTGATACAGGTTGTAGGCCTTGTCCCATTGCTCGATGCGGCCGTCACGCATCAGGCCCACCACATCGGCAATTGCAAACGCTTCGTGCTGGTCGTGCGTGACCATCAGTGCCGTGGTGCCACTGGCCTTGATGAGGTCACGTAGTTCGAGGCTGAGGCGCTCACGCAACTCGGTGTCAAGACTGGAGAACGGTTCGTCGAGCAGCAGCAAGGCAGGCTTGCGTGCGAGGGCACGCGCGAGGGCCACGCGCTGCTGCTGGCCGCCAGAGAGTTCGTGGGGATACTGGTGCGCGAAGGCGTCGAGGCCGGTGAGCGCGAGCAGTTCTTGCACGCGCGTGGCGCTTTCGCTTGCGTCGATAGCACCGAGGCCGAACGCGATGTTGCGCGTCACCGTCAGATGCGGGAACAGTGCGTAATCCTGAAACACCATGCCGATGCCGCGCGCCTCGGGCGCGACGCTGGCCGACGGGGTGCTGATGGCGCGGCCGCCAAGCTTAATGCTGCCGCCGGTCAAGGGTTCGAACCCGGCAATCGCGCGCAGGGCCGTGGTCTTGCCGCAGCCCGAAGGGCCGAGCAGGCAGCCGATCTCGCCGGGCATCAGTGCGAACGAGAGTTCGCGCACCGCCTCGACGCGGCCATAGCGCACGCTCGCCGCGCGCAGGTCGAGCAGGGCTGCCGAATTGGTCATCTAATTGAATATAATTCGCATTTGCATTTAGACATTTTACGGGTTTTTACGCCCGCTTTTGTCTCTGATTTTCTCTCTCAAACGCATGCATTCCGCCAGCGCGTCCCACAGTGCCTTCCGGCCCGCCGGCATGCCCGCTTTGTGCCTGGTTGGCGTGTTGATGCTGCCGCTCATCGCGGTGCTGGCGTTGGCGTTGGGATGGCATGCGGGCGCGGCTGGCCCCATTGGCACGAGCAATAGCAGCGGTGCAGGCATGCTGGGCGGCACCTGGGCGCATCTGCTCGACACCGGTCTCGCCGCGTATGCGCTTAACTCGCTACTGCTGGCGGGGTTGGTAGCACTGGGCGTGACGATGGTGGGCGTCGGCTCAGCCTGGCTCACGGTGATGTGCGAGTTCCCCGGGCGGCGCACGGTGGCGTGGCTGCTGGCGTTGCCGCTGGCACTGCCAGCCTACGTGATCGCCTATGCCTATACCGACTTTCTGCAATTCTCCGGACCGTTACAAAGCGGATTGCGGGCGCTTATCGGTGTCGATGGGCTGGACTGGAAAGCACGCGGCCTGTGGTTCCCCGAAGTGCGCTCGCTGCCGGGCGCGGCGCTGATGCTGGTGCTGGTGCTCTACCCCTACGTGTATCTGCCAGTGCGCGCTGCGTTTTCCAGTGGCGGGGCCAGCCAGTTTGAAGCGGCGCGTACGCTCGGGCTGTCGGGTGCGCGAGCCTTTGTGCGCGTGATGCTGCCGCTGGCGCGCCCGGCGATTGCGGGAGGTGTGTTGCTCGCGATGATGGAAACATTGGCCGACTTTGGCGCGGTCTCGTACTTCGGCGTCGAGACCTTTACCACCGGTATCTACAAAGCCTGGTTCGGTCTCGGAGACAAAATGGCGGCCGCGCGGCTCGCGGTCATGTTGCTCGCGTTCACCTTGTTGATGCTGTGGCTGGAGCGCAGGCAGCGCGGCGCGGCGCGTTACGGCACGGCGGGCGCGAGTGCGGCGCGCAGCAACGCAGCGGTGTTCCGTTGGAGCGGGGTGAAGGGTTTGATCGGCATTGCCCTCGGTGCCATCCCTGTACTGCTCGGGTTTGTGTTGCCGGTGCTGATTCTGCTGCGATTGGGTTGGCGTGAAGCAGAAGTGCTCGACTGGATGCGCTTTGCCGGCTTCGCGTGGAACAGTGTGCTGGTGGCGGCGCTCGCGGCCGCGGTGGCCTTGCTCGCCGCGCTGGTGATCGCTTATGCGGTGCGCCTCGATGCACGCCTCAATTGGGCTGCGCGTGCTGCGTCGCTCGGCTATGCCGTGCCAGGTGCAGTGATTGCAGTGGGTGTGCTGGTGCCGCTGGCGCTGATCGACAACAGCGTGGATGCCTTTATGCGCGAACACTTCGGCGTGCGTACCGGCTTGCTGCTCACTGGCAGCGTAGCGGCGTTGGTATTTGCGTATGTAGTGCGTTTTCTCGCCGTCGCGTTCAACAATGTGGAGGCGGGCCTCACGCGCGTAACGCCGTCCATGGACGATGCGGCGCGCTCGGTGGGCTTGTCACCACGGGCCACGCTCTGGCGCGTGCATGTGCCGGTGATCGCC
>JANPAR010000118.1:0-2475 GCA_031430015.1 Burkholderiales bacterium | reverse complement strand
ATAGGGTATGTGCACGATAAAGGTCCCGGTCATCACCTTGAACGCTTCGCCATCCAGATGCGAGATGCCGCCCGAACCCGAAGATGCGTAGGAGAACTTGCCGGGATTTTTCCTGAAAAGTTCGATCGCTTCCTTCATGTTCTTGACGGGTACCTTGGTCGGGTTGACCGTCATCACGTTGGGTACGTTGACCAGGTTCAGGATCGGCGTCAGGTCCTTGACCGAATCGTAGGGCATCTTCGGGTTGGTGGCCGGATTGGTGCCAATAGTGGAGACCGTGGCGACACCGAGGATGTAACCATCACCTGGTGATTTGGCAACGTAGTCCGCGCCGACAGTACCGCCACCGCCCGCGCGGTTCTCGATGATGACCGGCTGGCCCAGTTCACGGCCAAGCTTGTCGCCGGTAATGCGGGCGACGATGTCAGTGGTGCCGCCCGGTGCGAACGGCACGATCAGGCGGATTGGCTTGGACGGCCAGGCTTGTGCCAGCGCGGCGGGCGCGCTGCTGCCCAGCACGGAGCAGGTGACGATAAGTGCGGCGGCGAGGAGGTGGCGGCGTTGCATGGAAGACTCCGGCTCTTTGATGACAGAAGGGCCGGGAGTTTACGCTAACGGCAGCGCCAGCGCGTCGATGCGCGTTGATGCTTAGGCTACCGCTTTGCTTGCTGCTTTCTTGGCGGCCTTTTTGGCCGGCGTCTTTTTGGCGGCGGCTTTGACCGCTGGCTTCTTTGCCGCCGGCTTTTTGGCAGCCGCCTTTTTGGCCGGTGACTTCGCGGGAGCCGGCTCTTCGGTTTCGGCTTTTGCCGCCGCCGCTTTTCTGGCCGCAGTCGACCTGGCGGCTGCGGGCTTCGCTGTCGCTCCACCGGCATCCTCACCCGGCTTGACGGCGCGCTGCATGAACTCAAAGCCTACTTTGCCATCGGGCTGCTTGACGAGGAAAGCCTTGAACTTGCGGCGGCTGCGGTTCGAGACGAAATCGGTGAGCAGGTCGGTGCGCCCGCCCGAGAGCAGTTTGCCCATTTGCTCGCGCGAAATTTCCTGTTGCAGGATGATGCGCCCCGAGCGGAAATCACAGGTGCGCGCTGCGCCAATGGCCTTCTCGCAGATATAGCCCGAGCCATGCTCGTACACGTTGGCGCTGCATTTGGGGCAGGCACCGACACTCTCCTGCGCCGAAAAATCGGGCACTTCGGCATCGTCATCGAGCTGGCCGAAATCGAACTCGGCGCGGCCTTCATCGCTGAGCTTGAGGGACGCGGCAAACGGGCGGCCCATCTTGCTGCGAAAGCCGGTAAGCGGGCCGATGATTTTGTTGCGGATCAATTCGGCGACTTCCTCGGCAGCCCACTCGCGACCAGAGACGACCTTCCACAAATTGAATTCGCAGGATAGGCACTGGAACTTGCGGTAATTCTCCTGCACCAGGCCGCCGCACTTGGGACATGGCGCATCAACCGTGGCAAACGCAGTGTCGGGAATGTTGCCATCACGAATGCGATTGACCATGTCACCGGTCACGTCGGTAATGTGTTGCATGAAGGCCTCGCGCTTGAGCTTGCCGGCCTCCATCAATTTCAACTTGTGCTCCCACTCGCCGGTGAGCTCGGGGGAGGCGAGCTCAGTGACGCCGAAGTGATGCAGCGCGAACATCAGCGAAAACGCTTTGGCGGTCGGCTGCAGTTCGCGGCCATTGCGGTGAATGTATTCTTCGCGGATCAGGCCCTCGATGATGGCCGCACGCGTGGCCGGCGTGCCCAAGCCCTTTTGGTCCATCGCAGCGCGCAGCTCTTCATCCTCGACCAGCTTGCCCGCGCCTTCCATCGCCGAGAGTAGCGTGGCTTCCGAGTACCGCGGCGGTGCCTTGGTTTGGTTGGCGCGCGCCTCAACGCTGCGGGTCGCGGCCTTTTCGCCTTGCTCGACTGCACAAAGATTCGTATCGGCTTCGTCCGCCGTTTGCAGCGCCTTGCCGTACACCGCGAGCCAGCCCGGCTCGGTCAACACCTTGCCTTCGGTCTTGAATGAATGCCCGGCCACCTCGGTAATGCGCGTGGTTTGCATGAACTCGGCCGGCGGAAAAAACACCGCGAGGAAACGCTTGACCACCAGGTCATAAACCTTCTGCTCGATCTCCGAGAGCGACTTGGGTGCCTGCAGCGTCGGGATAATTGCGAAGTGGTCGGAGATCTTGCTGTTGTCGAAAATGCGTTTGGACGGCTTGACCCAGCCCTGCTTCAGAATTTTCCCCGCCGCCACCACGTAGTTATTGCTCTCCTTCAACATCTCCAGCGTTTTCTTGACGGTGGGAATGTAATCCTCCGGCAGCGCACGTGCATCGGTACGCGGATAGGTGAGCACCTTGTGACGGTCGTACAGCGCTTGCGCGACGGCCAGGGTGTTGCGCGCAGAAAGGCCAAAGCGGCCATTGACTTCGCGCTGCAGGCTGGTAAGGTCGAACAACAAGGGTGAAGACTG
>JANPAR010000117.1:0-9216 GCA_031430015.1 Burkholderiales bacterium | reverse complement strand
CGGCGCCATCCTGCGCCGCCTTTTCAGCCGCGTTGATGGCAGTCCTGACGGCCGTCGAGCCACCCAGGGTCACCACCGCCTCGATGGTGGTGGCGGCGAAATCGAGCACGGAGATGACCTGATTGGCAATCGCGCCGCCACAGTCCTTGGCGCTCGTCCCGCACATCCCGCCGCAATCGACCGGGTGTGTGGCCGGGCACTGGCCCCAGCACACCGGCCCCGCGCCGCCAAAGCCGGAATTGCAGTTTTTGTAGCACAAGCCGCCTTGCGCAACCGAGTCACTGCCGCACTTTGGAATGTTGCCGAGACCGCGGGCGACGGCAGGCTGCTTGCGGCAGGCAAGCCCGTTGGCGGTCTCGGTCATGCCGGCCGGGCAAGTTTGCTGGCAGAGCGGGCCATGGCAGACGAACTGGGGCGGCGGCTTGACAAACCATGCGCCGCCAATCTGCTCGCAGCCACGGCCTTGCGATTCGGTGTTGCATTGCGCCGTGCCGGCAGCGGTTGGCTGGAATGCGGTGCGGTTAAATCGATCGGGCTTGGTGCACGTGGCATCGAGCAGGCCCGCCGATTTGAAGCCTTGCGGACAGGACTGGATGCACTGCCCGGCCACACCTACATAACCCGCAGGACAAATCTTGTAGCACAGGCCTGCCTCACGGTGCTCACCCGGCCCGCACTCGCCGGGAATCGTGCCGGCACCGCGTGCATAGGTGGGCTTCCAGCAAACGTTTGGTTCAGTCTGCGCGTGCGCGGTCATCACCAATGACGCTGCAAACAAGATCGCCGTCGCGGCGATCTTGAGTAATTCCACCAATTTCCATCCCTGTGTTTTCATTGTGCCCCTCTCAATGGCTTTACGTTGAAAAAGGGAAGCAGTGGTCGCAGTGATACGGATCCCGTGCTCATTATGCACAGTGGATCGGACTGCTCACCCCCCTCAGGGCCCCATGCAACTGCGTGCGCTGGATGCGTCTGTGCCGGCACTATAGCATTCTGCCCAAATCAGTTTTCGTCCGGCGTGACGGCACCATCGACGGCGGATGAGCCGGTGTTGCACCTTCCGTGATCACGCGTTAGCGCGCATCGCCCGGCGCTGATGCTACGGGCACGTGGGTGATTCTCCTGTATCCTCTTTGTAGTCCATAAAGTTGTACGTGTTGACTAACAGGCAGCAAACCTGGAGGGGGAGAAATGCAGAAATCGAAAAGCACGAGCAACACGGGATCGGGCCGTGCTAGCCTTTATCACCTATCACCAGCATGCGCCAGCCTCGCGCTTGCCGCATTGAGCCTGCTTGCGTGCCTGACATTTTCGGCAAGCGTGACGGCGCAACAAGGCACGGTAATGGAGATCAAGCCGGTCGAGATCACGCCCCCACCCGCAGCGAAGCCGGCGGCAACGGACACCAAGTCCATCTCCATCACGATTCCGCCGCTGACGCTGTCAAAGCCCAATGCGCCTTCCCCCAATCCGGGCGGGCCGCTTACCGTCGGCTCCGGCACGCCGCAGGGCAAGTGGGGGGTCATGGGCAAGCTCACGTCAACGTGCGGCGGGATCAATCCGAATGGCTCGCTCCAGGACCCTTGCGGCCCGACGCCGGCCAAATTTGAAGCGGAAGCGAACATCGGTTGCAGCGGCAACGCCTTTGCCGCACAAGGCAGTTGCTGGACCTGTCCGCAGGGGTTTACCCGCGAAACGATCACCAGCATCACGTCGGAGCGTGCCTGTTTTCAGCGCGATGCCTCGGTGCAGGCCGTCACCACGGCGGCACAGTTCATCGGCAAACGCTGCCCCGATGGCAGCTTTCGCGACATTGGCCGCAACGAGTGCTGGTCCTGTCCGGCTGGTTTCGAGCGCACCGTCAACGGCTTGCTGTCGGCGAACGCCTGCATCGAGTCGGCCGGCCCGCGTACGCAGGCGCAGCGCAGCGCAGCGGCATTTGTGCAAAAGGCGGAATGTCAGCCCGGTGAAATTTCCGACCCGCGCAATGGCGGCGAGTGCTGGGCCTGCCCCACTGCCGCAGCCCGCACCAGCTTCCCGGTAAATGGCCCGCAGGCCTGCCGCACCCCGGGCGGCATCCGCTACGCCAGCGCCACGCAGGGCGAATCACGCTTTTGTGCGCCCGGCCAGATCCACGACCAGGCCAATGGCAGCAATGCCAATGTGGCCAGCCGGATCCGCGCCCAGTTTGGCGGCAGCGTGCCGGCCAACGTTGCCCAGACTCTGGGCAAGAGCACGCACGGCACCTGCTGGAGCTGCCCGGTGGATACCAAGCGCAGTTGGTTGCCGGTCTGGAGTGACAAGGCGTGCCGCGCGCAGGCGATTGGCATCGAGCCTGCGTCCTATGTCCACCCGGGCCTGTTCGGCCTCGCCGGTGGCGAGGCGGTGGCGCTGGCTTTGATCAAGGAGCGCACCCAGATCGAATCGACTGCGCGCGCCATTGCTGCCGAGACCAAACAGGCACCCGAGGCAGCGGTGCGCGATACCTGGGACGACATTGCCCGCCTGCCGCAGAGCAGCCTGGTGTTGCAGGCGGCGCTGTTGGCGCGCATTCAGGCGGCTGCGGCCGAGCCGCAAAAAGCCAGCGCCGACGAGGCGCGGCTGGCCGCCAGTTTCGCTGACGCGGTGCGCGCTTATCGCATCTACATGGCGCAAACCTCGCTCGATGCCTACACCCTGTGGTCGCGCACCGATCAGGCGCTGCGCGCGCAGCGCAACGCCAATAATCTCATCAGCCTGTTTGACTACGGCGTGCCACCGCCGGACCTCGAGAAACTCAGCGCCGCCGGCATCCTCGGTGGACTCGGCGCCAACGCCGCCGCCAGCGCCAGCATGGCTTATCTCCTGGGTTCGCCCGCGCTGCGCAGCGTCATATTTCCCTTCCGGGGCCGGGCGGTCAATATTGCCGCCCGGAAGGCCAGCACGGAGATCGCAAAAAAAGTGGCAGAGGAGGCGGGGGCAAAGATCGGTCAGCGCGTCGCGGTCGAGGTCGGGGCGAAGGCTGCCGGATCGGCGCTGGCCATGCTGGGGTCGGCCGGCCCGCAAATCATCATCACGGTGGCAGTCGAGTTGATTGCCATGTCGATCGAGCAGATCATTGATATCGCCACCGCCAAGCCCAAGCTTGAAGCCAAACTCAGGATCGCGCAAACCGCCGTCGACATCGGGCGCATGATGCAAACCAATGAGGGTGACGCGGAACTGGCAAACCAATGGTCGCTTGCCATCACCGGCAAGACCGTGCCGGTGCGCATGACCGAGTTTGCCTCGCTGGCTGCTGCCAACATGGCGGCACCGGTGGTGGCTGCCGCGAAACCGGCCGCCCCGGCTGCTCCTGCTGCCGCTGCGCCGCAGTTCGACATCGTGTCCGCTGCCGGCACCTGCCTGCGTGCGCAAACCACCGCATCCGGTGCGCCCGTCGGCCTGGCGCCCTGCCAGCCTGCCGGACATCGCTGGATCAGCGCGTCGGGCGAGCTCAAGCCCGACACCAGCCGTTGCCTCAGTGAAGGTGCGCCAACGGCGGCGGGCGCGCCGCTCGCTGCGGCAGCCTGCGCACCACTCGCGGCCGGACAAGCAGCGCCGCCCCCGCTGAACTGGGACTACAAACCGGGCAATGGCCAGATCATCAATCAGGCCGGGCGCTGCCTCGAGGCGCGCGGCTTTCTGGTGGTCTCGGCAGCCTGTAACGGGCAGCCGGCGCAACGGTGGGCGGTGCGGCAGTAAGCGCGCTGGCAAATCGCACGATGGCTTGCATAAGAATGGCTTCCACCATAGGTTTCCACGCGGATGCCGATTTCCGGATTGCTGCTGTCAGTACCGTGCGCCCGCCTGCTTTCCGATCCTGAGGACCCCCGCACCATGATCGCCACCGGGACGCGCGCCCACGGCCTGACCAAACGCCGACCCATCGATGTCAATGGCACGACGTTCTACAAATCCGAGTGGATGGAATGCGGCGCTGACCCGGCCTTGTCGCCGACCGTGTTTCTGGTCGAGCAGCCGCCCAATTACGAATTGGTGTCGCACTTTCACCGGCAAAACCAGTTCCAGTTGTTTGTCGATGGGTCGGGCAGCATCGGGCGCGAGACGCTCGGTGCGGTGACGGTGCATTACGCCGGGGCGTATACCGGTTACGGGCCGCTGTTGTCGGGGCCGCAGGGGATTCAATACTTCACGATTCGCGCGGTGTGCGAAGCGGGCTTCACGCCGATCAGTGAGGCGAAGGAAAAAATGCGGCGCGGCCCCAAGCGCCATGCCAATTCGAAACCGGTGGCGCCCTTGTCAGCCGCCGCGCTCGCCGCGCTGACGCGCAGCGAGCAGCACACGTTGATCGAAACCGGTGACGACGGCATGGGCGCGCAGCTCACGCGTCTGCCGCCGGGTGCGGCGCTGCATCCGGTGCCTGCTGCGGGATGCGAAGGGCAGTTTTTGTTTGTCACCGCAGGCAGCCTGCAGCACGGTGATGTAAGCCTCGCGCCATGGGAGCATTTGTTTTTGCTCGCCAGCGATACGCCGCCGGCGTTGACCGCCGGGCCGGGCGGGGCCGAGATTGCGGCGCTGTTCATTCCGCACAAAGAGGCGGCTTACGCCTGAGCTGAACATGATGCTCGAATCGAGAGAAGGCCTGAGAGCCGCACTGGGAGCCATTCTCAGGCCGGCGATGTTGGCAGCATCAGCGACCTTGGCCGCCCTGGCGCTGGCCCCGGTACTTGCCCAAGCGCCCGTACAAGACTACCCCTCCAAACCGATCCGTTTCATCGTCTCCACCGCAGTGGGCACCACGGTCGACTCGGCCGCGCGTTACATGGCAGCCAAGCTCACTGAGGAGTGGGGCGGCGCGCCGGTCGTGGTGGAGAACCGCATCGGCGCCAACACGGCGATTGCCAGCGATTTCGTGGCCAAGGCGCCCGCTGACGGCTACACACTCCTGTTCACCGCGGGTGCGCACTACGCCACGCGCTGGATGATTGCCAAGCTGCCCTACGACCCGGTCGATGATTTCAAACCGGTCGCGCGTGTGGGCGTGGCCTATCTGGTGCTGGTGGTGCCGGCTACTGCGAAAACCCACACCCTGACCAGCCTGATTGCCGAGATGAAGGCGCAACCCGGCGCGTTCACTTATTCATCGGCCGGAAATGGCAGCGCGACCCATTTGTCGTCGGTGTTGTTGACTTCAATGGCTGGTGTGAACGCGCGGCATGTCCCGTACAAAGGCGCGGCGCAAGCGCTGACCGACACCATCGGCGGGCAAGTGCAGTTCACCGTGGCCGGCATTTCGACCGCGCGTGCGCACATTGCCGCGGGTCGGCTGAGAGCCCTCGGCGTTACCGGGCCGAAGCGCTCGCAGATGCTGCCCGACGTGCCGGCGATTGCCGAAGCGGGCTTGCCCGGTTATGAGCTGACCACCATGGTCGGCATGCTCGCGCCGCGCGCGGTGCCACCATCCATCGTCAACAAACTGTCAAACGCCCTGCTCAAGCTCGGCGCCACGGCGGAGTACAAGGCCTTCGCCGCGAATCAGGGCATGGAAGCGGATCTGGCCGGTACCGAAAAATTCAGCGCCGAAGCGCCGCTCGATCTGGAGCACTGGCGCAAGGTCATTGCCTTGAGTGGCGCGCAGGCTGATTGATTCAGGACGGCGTTGCGACGACGCATTTGCGCCGGCGGCACGCCGCCGCTTGATGCATCATGCCGGATCGGGATGCGTCAGGTGCGCACGAAGCGCACGATGCCATCGGCACCGGTAGTACCAGCGAGCTTGCCTTCATCGCGCAGCAAATGCAGGTGCGAGAGTGCCTCGCCGATGGCAAACGTGGTTTGGTGTGCATCAAGTTCGCGCTGGAACATGATCGGGATGATGTCCGCGGCGCTGCACGGCTTGCTGCAGGCATCGAGCGTTTCGGCGAGACGGTCGCGGTGGTGGTCACGCAACTGTTTCACCCGTTCGTGCGCACCGCGAAACAGGCGGCCATGTGAGGGCAGCACCAGCACATCCTCGGGCAGGCCCTCGTAAAACGTCTGCGCATCGAGAAACCATTTGAGCGGGTTGGCTTCGGGTTCGTTCGGCCACACGCCGACGTTGGTGGAGATGCGCGGCAGCAGCATGTCACCCGAGATCACCATGTTGAGCGCGGGGCAGTAGAGCGAGGCGTGCTCGGATGAATGGCCGAAGCCGCAATGCACTTGCCAGGCGCGCCCGCCGATGGTGAGCGTGTCGCCGTGGCGCATGCGCACGAACGCATCGGGCACCGACGGCACCAACGTGCCGTAGTAGTCCTTGCGGCCAAGGTCGATCTCGTCGCACATCGCCGGCGGCAAGCCGTGGCGGCGAAAGTGCGCCACCTGCGCGTCGTTGTCCACACCGCTCAAGCCGGCCTTGTGCATGCGCGCCCAGTAATACTCGCCCGCCGTGGCCGTGAGCATCACGCCAAAGCGCTGGCACAGCCAGTCCGCGTTGCCGATGTGATCGGGATGCGCGTGGGTAATGATGACGCGGCCAACGGCTAAGCCTTCGAGCTGGTGGGCGAAGATGCTTTCCCATGCCTCGCGCGTCGGCGGCAAACCGACGCCGCAGTCAATCGCGCTCCAGCACGCCTTGCCATCGATCTCGTCCTCGAGCAGCCACAGGTTGATGTGGTCGAGCGCGAACGGCAGGTTCATGCGCAGCCAGCGCACCCGTGGCCCCACTGTTGCTGCGGTTGCGCCAGCGCGTACCGGCGTGACGTCGAACACTTCGCCCAGTGCGGGAATCGCCTCGAACGGGTAGGACAGGCGCATTTCTTCCGCGCGCATCGGTTTTGCTGCGGGCTTGGCTGTGGGCTTTACGGCGGGCTTCGCGGCGGGCGTGGCAGCGTCGCTGGATTCGGGTTTGAGCACGGCGGACATTTGTTAGACTTCCGTTTACGTAAACGTCAACTTGGCATTCTACCCCTTGGCTACTGCCCAAACTTTCAGCATTACCGAGCTCGCACGCGAGTTCGACATCACGCCGCGCGCGATCCGTTTTTACGAAGACCACGGCCTGCTCACTCCCGAGCGGCGCAGCGCCGGCGGCGCGCGTGTTTACGCCGCGCGTGACCGCACCCGCCTCAAACTCACCCTGCGCGGCAAACGGCTCGGTCTCACGCTATCCGAAATCCGCGAGCTGATCGACATGTACGACGATGCGCGCGACGAGACTGCGCAGCTCGCCAAGTTTTTGCAGGTGCTCAAGGACCATCGCGCGCAGTTGATCCAGCAGCGCGAAGACATCGAAGCGCAGTTGAAGGAGATTGGCGCGTTTGAGACGCAGTGCAAAAAGCGCTTGAACGAAAAAGCCGGTTCCAAGGGTGTCGTGCTCTGAACCCGGCTCGGGCGCTTAGCCCGATATCGGGCTGCGTGGGGATTGCCGCAGCCATATTGGCGATTCCCCGCAAAGCGTACCCCTCGGAAAGTGCACCCCCCGGAAAGGTGCATGGATAGACGCTGTGCCAGGCCATCGGCCTGAAAGCCGCTTCTGGAGCGAGCCTCAGGGCATTGCCTGTGCCAGTTTTTCGAGCTTGCGCAGTCTGGCCGCCAGCGTCTTGGTGTCGCTGATGGCAAGGTTGCCGGCACAATGTTTTCGATACGCCACATCGTCCCGCAGCTTGGCGCACGCGTAGAGGGCGCATTGCCGGATCGCGTTGCCGTAGGCCACTGCAGCAAGTGCCGAACCCGCCAGCGCATCGCTTGGGTCCCAGGCTTGCAGCATGAACGCCAGATCGATGGCATCGCGGCTCAGTACCGCGCTGTCATTCCAGCGGTCGGCGTTGGCCAACCATTTTTCGGCAAAGCAACTCGCGCGGTCGAGCACCGGTACCGGAAATTTTTTGTGCCGCACCGGCGCAAGCGCAATGCGCGCTTCAAGGATGATTTCAAATTTCACCGGCGCGCCGTCAACGCCGATTACCGTGCGGATGCCGTATTGATCGGCGCGCACATCGCGCAGCAGCGCAATGCCCGCGGGCCATGCCGGCATGATGGCGCCGAGCGAGCGTTCGCCGATGCCGCCACGCAGGGCGCGATAGCCGGCCAGATCGGAACACAGAAAATCGATGTCTTCGGACTCGCGGTATTCATCGAGTTCAAGCGCGATGCGCGTGCCGCCGCCGAAGCAGCAGTTGGTTTGCATCAAGACCTTGGCGTCGAGTGCGGCGAGAATGCGCGCCACAGTGCGGTGACGCGGGCGCCGGTACTCAGCCACGCGGCCGCTCCGCGCCAAAGCGCAATGCCAGACGGTCGATCAACTGGCGCTCGGCAGGTTCGAGTTGTCCGGTTTCAATGAAACGCCAATTGCGCTCATACAGACTCCAGGCATCTGCTGCGGAAAGCAGCGGCGAGCGGCGGTTCCAGCACAGCAGCTTGAGCTGCGGGTAGCGTGCCGTCTCCACGGTCTCGGCGTCGAGAAAGGCGGACAGCCCATCGGCAAAACCCGGTTGCCGCGCGGCAAACATGAGTTGCGCGGCCAATGGTGCCGGCAGGCGCAGCCGCGCCAGCACCAACCCGGCCTCGCGTTCGCGCTCGCGCTGGGCGCGTTTGGCGGCGCGCAGCTGCTCGGCACGCGACAGGCGGCTGATGCGCGGGCGGCCTGCGCGGGCCGCTATGTTGGTCACGGTGGCGGAATGGATGCCGGGGCGGGTACTCATGTTGTCGAAGGTACGCCTATTATGATGACGCGTCAACAAAATATCTGACACCAAGTCTTTTCTTGAATTGTCCGGCCGTATCCAAACGAGTACAATCTCTCTGTGTACACGTTCCTGCGCTCCGAAGAGTTCGACGCATGGCTCGCAGGGCTGCGTGACAAGATAGGCCGCGCGCGAATCGCCCAGCGCATCCGTTCTGCGGAAGCGGGTAACTTCGGCGATTGCGAGCCGGTTGGCGAGGGTGTTTCCGAAATGCGCGTCCACACCGGCCCTGGCTACCGGCTCTATTTCACGAAGCGCGGGTAAGCGCGGGGCCGTGCTGTATTTGCTTCTGGTCGGCGGGGACAAATCCACCCAGCAGCGCGACTTCAAGAGTGCATTGAAAATGGCGCGCGGATTGAAACGGGAGAATTATACATAGCGTCATAAGTAATGTCGTATATTTTTGATACACTTCAGAGATCGCCAAGCTTGATGGGAAGTCTCGTCATGAAGAAATTGGAAATCAGTGACATTGAGGTAATGGGCGTTGCCATACGACAAGAGATCGCGC
>JANPAR010000116.1:0-30490 GCA_031430015.1 Burkholderiales bacterium | reverse complement strand
GCAACGCGATGCGCTTCCTGCGCGAAGTCGATTCGGCCTCGGTGATGGTCAACGCCTCGACGCGCTTCGCAGATGGCTTCGAATTCGGCCTCGGTGCCGAGATCGGTATCTCCAACGACAAGCTGCATGCGCGCGGGCCGGTGGGGCTGGAAGGGCTGACCAGTTTGAAGTGGGTGGTGTTGGGGGATGGGCAGGGGCGGGCCTGATTCGCAATGGTGTTCTTGATTGGCCTGGTTTTGCGGCCACTCAACCGTCGGTCAATAGGGTGTTCCTCTTGTACGTAGCGCAGATGTACCAACTCTTCGCTGACCTCGTTCTCACCCTGGAACGAATAAGGGGCCGGGAACGAATAAGGGGCCGCGCTCGAATTTCATTGTGCTTATCCCCTGCAAACCGCTCCCACCAACGATTTCACAGCATCAACGGCTAAAGAACCGCTTCCACCAATGGTTTCAGGAAGATGGCACGCCCAATAATTCGCGGAGCATGTACGCATCACGCGATATAAATCGATTGCAGGTATCCTTGCAGCATGAAAGTCAGTGAATTGCTGCGCCTCCTGCATGAAGATGGCTGGTACTTGGCCGTCACGCGCGGGAGTCACCGTCAATTCAAGCATCCAACCAAACCGGGGCGCGCAACCGTTCCCGGCAAACCGAGCGACGATGTTGCGCCCGGCACGTTGAATAGCGTGTTGAAGCAGGCGTCGCTGAAGAAGTGAGGCCGTCATGCGCTATGCGATAGTGATTGAGAATGCCGGCGCGAATTATTCGGCCTATGTTCCCGACTTGCCCGGATGCATTGCCACCGGTGCGACGATCGCGGAATGTGAAGAGCAGATTCGCGAGGCGATTGAGTTTCATCTTGAAGGCCTGCGCGAAGATGGACTGACTATTCCGGAACCAGCCAGTCTGGTTGAGTATGTCGAAATCGCTGCATAGGGCTGACAGGGGCGAGGGGAAGATCGCGCAATCACGCCGCCCATTCATATGAAAAATGGCAGATGACCGATTGACGATATTCACATGTCTACCGCACTGATGTACCAACTCTTCGCTGACCTGGTTCTCACCCTGCATGCAGGCGTGGTTGCCTTTGTCATTGCGGGACTGGTTCTGATCATCGCGGGCAACTGGCGCGGTTGGCGCTGGGTCAACCGCCTCTGGTTTCGCCTCGCGCATCTGGCCACGATTGCCTTTGTGGCGGTGCAATCGTGGTTCGGTTTCACTTGCCCGCTCACCACGCTGGAGAACTGGCTGCGCGCGCACGCGGCGGTGGAGACGTACAGCGGCGGCTTCATTGAGCACTGGCTGCAGCGCGTGTTGTTTTATCAAGCGCCGGCATGGGTATTTGTGACTGGGTACACGTTGTTTGGTTTGCTGGTCGCGTTTACGTGGTGGCGTTTTACGCCGGCTGCGGGTGAGTCCGGTGGCGATTCTGCGGGCGGTGCTTTTGGCCGCAGTCCGGCCAGCGTGGCAAACCAGGCAGCAGCATGAGCACGCCGGTCTCCAAACCCGCACGCAAGCACTTGCGTGCCTCCGATCTACGCGGCGCGGTGCAGTTGGCGGCGCAAGCCACCACTGGCGCGAGCCGCATTGCCGAGGGAGTGCATCAGTCTGTGTGGTCTACGCTGGGTGTGGCGGGCGGCAAGGGCACGGCGCAAACCGGCGGCCTCACCGGGCTGATCTACAGCACGGTGCGCGGCATCGCGCGGATGGCCGGCTTTGGCGTGGACAAGTTGTTGGGCGCGTTGCAGCCGCTGATCGAATCCGCTGACGCCGCACCGTCCGGCAGCCCGCAGCGTGAGGCTGTTCTCGCGGCACTCAACGGCGTGATGGGAGATCGCCTGGCGGCGAGCGCCAATCCGCTGGCGGCGCGCATGACCCTGCGTTATCAGGGCGAAGCGCTCGACTGGAATGCCTTGCCGAAGGACTTCAAGTGTGGCGGCAAGATACTGGTATTGATCCATGGCCTGTGCATGAACGACTTGCAATGGCGTACCCAGCACGATGGCGTCGTCGTCGATCACGGTCAGGCACTGGCTGCCGCGCTCGATTACACGCCGCTCTATGTGCGCTACAACACGGGTCTGCATACTTCGCAGAATGGCCGCGAGCTGGCGGCGCAGCTGGAGCAACTGGCCGCACATTGGCCGGTGCCGGTCACGGAAATCAGCGTCATCGCACACAGCATGGGAGGACTGGTCACGCGCAGCGCGGTGCACTACGCGCCGCTTGGCAAGATGCGCTGGCCGCAGCACCTGAAACACATCGTGTTTCTCGGCACCCCCCATCACGGCGCGCCGCTGGAGCGGGCCGGCAACTGGGTTGATGTGCTGCTTGGTGCCACGCCGTACAGCAAACCCTTCGTCAAGCTCACCACGCTGCGCAGCGCCGGCATCACTGACTTGCGTTATGGCCATGTGATCGACGAAGACTGGCAGGGGCATGACCGCTTTCGCCGCAGTCCGGATCGGCGCGTGCCGGTGCCATTGCCGGCCGGTGTGTCGTGCCATGCAGTAGCGGCGACGACGGCCGCCAAGCGCAGTCTGACGGCGGATCGCCTCACCGGCGATGGCTTGGTGCCGCTGCGCAGCGCGCTGGGTCAACACGATGATGCACGGCATACGCTGGCTTTTTCCAAGGCATCGCAGACCATCGCGCACCGCACCGGCCATATTGCCTTGTTGCACAGCTTGGAAGTGCAACAGCAACTGTTGCGCTGGCTGACGCCGGATGCCGCTGCTCCTGCAGGAGCGGCCAAGCCTTCACGCCGCGCCTGACATCGGCCGCAGGCACCAAACCCCCTCTACCTGATCAAATCGACCGATGCAAACCAACCCGATGGCCGGCGACGGTGCTGCAGACTTTTCACGCATTGCGGTGATGGGCGGCGGCGCAGTCGGCTGCTACTTTGGCGGCATGCTGGCGCTCGCGGGCGCGCAGGTGACGCTGATTGGCCGCGCGGCGCATGTTGATGTGATCGAACGCGAAGGGCTGTGGTTCGAAGGCTTGCAGTTTCAGGAGAGCGTGCCGATGTGCGCCGCGCTCGACGCATCGGCCTGCGCTGACGCACAGCTGGTGCTGATGTGTGTGAAGACACCCGACACGGCAAGCGCAACGCGCGCCATCGCGCCGCATCTTGCGCCAGGCGCCATCGTGCTCAGTCTGCAAAACGGAGTCGAGAATGCGGCCCTGATTCGCGGCCAGTGCGCCAATCCGGTCGCTGCCGCCGTGGTCTATGTGGCCTGCATGATGAGCGGGCCGGGGCGCTTGAAGCACACCGGGCGCGGCGATCTGGTGATTGGCGCAGATAGGGCGCAAGCGGGCATGCCGGTCGCGCGCCTGACCCAACTCGCGGCACTGTTCGAGCGCGCCGCCGTGCCTTGCAAGGTGTCGGACAACATCGAAGGCGAACTGTGGGGGAAACTGTTGATCAACTGCGCCTACAACGCGATTTCGGCGCTGGGCCGCGCGCGCTATCACCGCATGGTGGCGCTGCCCGAAACGCGCACGCTGATGGAAGGCGTGGTCGCCGAAGTACTGGCGGTGGCCAAGGCATCCGGTGTGACCATGCCGCCGGGTGACTGGATCGACATGGCTATCAAATTGGCGCAGGGCATGGCGCAGGCCACGTCGTCGACAGCGCAAGATCTCGCGCGCGGCAAGAAGACCGAGATCGATTATCTCAACGGTTTGATCGTCCGGCGCGGTGCAGCACTCGGCGTGCCGGTACCGCTCAACCACACGCTTTACGGTCTGACCAAGCTGCTCGAAGAGAGCGTGACCGGGTAGCGTGCCGAAAAAACTCAGGCGCTCTGCGGGACCAGGCCTTCCAGCCGTCCCTTGATTTGCAAGGCCAGAGCCTTCGAGTAGATGCGCCCTTGCGCGAAGCTGCCGGCAATGAACCACAGGCCCGGCTGGCCGGTCGGGGACCACATGTTGCGCAACTCCTGCGTTTGTTCGTTGATGCCCCACACCGGCCCGGCGCGTTCGGCCACCGCAGCGCCAAAGAACTGGCGCACCAGTCCATCCATGCCCTGGTATCCGGTCGCGAGAATGACCGCATCGGCGCGCACCGTGTCGCCATTGCGCATGCGTGCGCCATCGGCGTCAAAGCGTTCGATGTCGGCAAACTGGCGCAGGCCAACACGGCCTTCGAGGATCAGCTCGGAGCAGCCGACGTTGAAGTAGTAACCGCCACCGCGCCTGAGAAATTTGAACTGCCAGCCGTATTCGTCTTCCTCGTCGATCTTGAATCCCGCGCGCTTGAGTTTGTCGATCAATTCGGCGTCGAGACGCGCGGCCTCGACTGCCATGAGGCGGTGCGACTGGCGCGACAGGGCCAGTGCCATCGACGCAGCAATGGTGTCGCAATCTTCGGTGGGAAGGCCTTCGCTGTAGAGCGCATACGGCAGTTGCGCGGCCGGCTCAACGTTGACGATCAGCGTCGGGCTGCGCTGCACCAGGGTCACGCGCACGCCGTTGGAGGCGAGGTCCTGTGCGATGTCGTGGCCGCTGGTGCCGGTGCCGATCACCATCACGTCACGTCCTTGCCATTGCGCCGCCTCACTGTATTGGCTCGAATGCATGACGCGGCCGCCAAAGGTTTTCAGAATGGGAATCTCGGGCAAATTGGGAACACCGCTCACGCTGGTGGCGATCACGATGTGGCGCGGGCGCAGGGTGCGCGTGCTGCTGCTTGTGCCGCTGTCTGTGCTGCCGCCTGCGCCGCCGTTTGCACCAAGGCCGGCGCGTTGCACGGTAGCGTTCCAGCGCCCGGCAGCTTCGTCGTAGGTCGCGCCGGTGAAGGTGGTGCCGGTCCAGAAATTGAGTTCGAGGCTCTCGACATAGGCTTCAAACCAGTTGGCCAGCTTGTCCTTGGGGATGTAGGTGGGCCAGCTTGCCGGAAACGGCATGTAGGGCAGATGGTTGACCTGCACCTGGTTGTGCAGGGTAAGGGCGTGATAGCGCGTGCGCCAGTTGTCGCCGATGCGGGTTTCACGGTCGACGATGAGGGTGTCGACATTGAGGTGGCGCAGGCGTGCAGCAATCGACAGGCCGGCGTGACCGCCGCCGACGATGAGCACGTCAGGGTCACGGTCCTCGTACGCAACCGAAGCAACGCGCCGGTCGAGCCAATTTGGCCCGCGAAAATCGCGCGAGTAGGAGTCGCCGCGCGGGCGGTGCTGGCCGGTGATTTCTTCAAAGCCCTTGATCTCGTCCGCCGCGGTGAACAGGGTCCAGGCCTGATGCATGCCATCCGCATCAGCCACCGGATTGAGACGCAGCAGGCCATGCGCGCGCAGTTGCCGCGTCTCGAAACGGAAGAAGGCTTCAATGGCGGGACTGCCTGCGCGCGTGACGTGGCGTGGCGGTGTGCGCGCCAGATCGAGCGTGAAGCCGTGCGCGCCGGCATGGCTGTGGCGCTGCTTGAGCGCTGCCGCTACCTTGGCCGCGCCGCTCGTGGTCTCCACTTGCCAGGTCAGGGCCACCAGATCACGCCAATGCGAGTCGGGCTGAAACAGGGCTTCGAGGGCCGCGTTGCCGGATGCGTGTGTCGCAGTCAGTGCGGTCTCAAAGGCGGTGAGCCAGCGTGTTGCGGCCGTTGACAATGCTGTCTCGTCCACACTCGTCATGTCCTGAAAATGTCCAATGTCAATTCAATGAGAGTCGCATCCACCATGGATATCAGACCGATGTCGTCCAAAGATCTGCATCCACCAAGGGTTCTAGGGGATGGCATGTGGCCGGAATTAACCGGCTCAAGGATGCGTCGCGCAGTTGCGCAGGGCTTAGCGTACTTTCTTCGCCTGCTTTTTCACGGCCTTCTTGATCGGTTTGCTGTTGGCTGACGGCTCGTCCTGCGTGCCGAAATCGGCCGGCGCGACAATCTCGATCAATTCCATGTTTTTGGAATGCGCGATTTCGCGATGCACGATGTTGGGCGGCTGCACAAAGCAATCCCCCTTCTTCATCAGAAACTCGCCGACGCCTTCGTATTCAAAACGCAGCCAGCCCTTGAGCACATAGACGAATTGCAGATTGCACGAATGGCTGTGCCAGGCGCCATGCGGCGCTTTCTCCGGGCGTGCGCGGATCACGTGCGCGACCACCTTGCCTTGCGAGGCCTTGATGATGCCGAGGTCGCGATATTCAAAGTAGGCGCGCAGACCGCGCTGCTTGAAGCCGCCGTCAGCGGCGCGGCTGACGGAAAAGCCGCGTGCGCGCGCTCTGGCGGCGGCACTCAAGGCGGTGCCGGAGGTGGTGCGGGGAGCGGATGCGGCAGGGGCGGTACGGGCCATAAAGTCTCCTGATGAGCAAAGTGGCAATGTGGAATGCGCTGCGTGGAAAGGGACTGAATGCAGTGGGTTGTGTGGACCCGGCATCCAGCGGCATCCGACGGCATCCAAAAAAATGGCAATCCGGGTTTCGAAAACATGAGTCCGGAATCGAATGCGCGAACCATCAGGATTGTAAGTCTAGCGCGTGCCGTCTGGCGTGAATCCCTGTGGTGCTACACTTTTCAATTGATAAATAAGCCCGCCATACGAGGAGCACGCACATGAGTGCCGTCCCGATCCGCAAGCCCGTCCCGCCTGTCGCCAAGCGCCTCACCGCCGAAGAAGCGCGCGCCGCCGCCGCCGCATTGATACCGCGGCTCGCCGAGCGTGCCCTGGAGTGCGAGCGTCTGCATCGCGTACCCGACGCCACGATTGCCGATCTGCACGCGGCGGGCCTGATGCGCCTGATGCAGCCGGCACGCTTTGGCGGTTCGGAGCTGGGCCTCGATGCCGCGATGAACGTGGTGCTCGAATTGTGCAAGGGCTGCCCGTCCACTGCCTGGGTCTACTCCAATCTCGCTTCGCACGCGTGGAACATTGGCCAGTTTGAGCTGCAGGCGCAGCACGATATCTGGGATCAAGACCCGAATGCGCTCGCTGCTACCGGTCTTGCTTTTCCCTGCGGCAAGGCGACCCCGGTAGACGGCGGTTACATGGTGTCCGGCCGCTGGCCATTTGCGAGCGGCGTCAGCGCCTCGACCTGGATGCTGGTCGGCGGCATGGCGGCGCAAGCCGGTGGCGCGCCGGAGCGGCGCTTCTTCCTCGTGCCGCAGGCGGACTTCAAGAGCCTCGACGACTGGAATGCCTTTGGCCTCACCGGCACCGGCAGCCACAACGTCGAGATCAGGGACGCGTTTGTGCCCGCGCATCGCAGCATGTCGGCAGAGGTGTTTGCCGCCGGGCAAAACGTGCCGGGCGCCAAGCTGTATGAAAACCGGCTGTTCCAGATGCCGACCTTCGCTGCGTTCGCCTATGTGCTCTCGATCGTGCCACTTGGCGCCGCCATCGCGGCGGTCGAGCAGTTCACCAGCAGCATGCGCCAGCGCGCCGGTACCTACACAGGGGTGCGCGTCGCAGAACTCGGGCCGGTGCAGGCGCGCATTGCCGAAGCCGCAGCCTGCGTCGAATTTGCCGAGACGGTGTTGCGCCGCGACTGGCGGGAACTCGAAGCGGCCACCGAGGCGAGCCAGTTCCCCGGCATGGAAACCAAGCTGCGCTGGAAGCGCAATGTCGCTTTCGCAACGAAATTGGCGGTGCGTGCGATTGACACGCTGATGCCGGCAGCCGGTGCTGGCGGTTTGTTGCAAACCGCGCCGCTGCAACGGCAGTTCCGCGACATTCATGCGGCGTCGGCGCACATTGCGCTGACTTGGGATGTGCATGCCGCCGCCTATGGGCAGAGCGCTTTGGGCTTGCAGCCGCAGGGTGGGTTGTTGTTGTAGAACGTGGCGGCTATGAAATTGGCAAGGTACTTCCTGATCAGGCCAGCCGCGCCTCAAGATTGAAGCGGCGCGCAGCGAGCCGCACATTTTTCATCCGGCCATGACCAGGCAGTATCTGCATCTCGGTCTTGAGCAGTCCGGCGCGTTCCAATTCATCCACATCGCGCTTGACCGCGCTGCGGTCGCGCTTGAGGCGGTCTGACAGCGATGTGATCGATCCAGGCTGATCCCGCGCCGCCTGAAACACGGCAAGGCGTGCTGGCGTCAGCAGTTTGAGTACATCGGCTGGATCCTCGAAACTCAGGATGGTGTGCGCAGGAATGCGTGCGCCGGCATCGGCAAGACGCGCGACTTTGCGTCCCCGCTCGAAGAACTGCTCCGGTGTTCCGGTTCTGATGGTCACTTTGCTCATGATGGATTCCTCATCTTGTCGTGCAATTGCTGCCAGTCCTGCTCAAACCGTTGTTCGATATCCTCGTAGGACGTAAACGTGATCGCCTCGACTTTGCCGAACGCATGACGATGGTGGAACCCATGCTGGTTGTCATAGCCGAGCACGCGTCCGTTATCTTTTTGAAAGAGTTGGTGGTTGATGTAAGCCAGGTTGTAGCGGGTGACCCGGCCACGTTCATCGACCCACACCTCACGGCGCAATTGCCCATTGCCGCGCCGGACGGATATTTGATTGCAATCGTCATGCAGCTTTCTGTCAGGCATGATTCATAATATCATGTCTGATACGACCGGACTCCTGATGATGTCACCGGATGCTTGACTGGAATTTTTGAGCAAGCACCTTACGGCCGCTGCGAAAACGTCCTCTCAAACACGCCCTCGGCGATGCGGTTTTTGAGAATTTCGATTGACCCGCCGGCGATCATCCAGCCGCGGCAGCGGCGCATACAGTATTCGACCAACGACTCCTGACTGTAACCCAAGCCACCCATGACCTGAATCGCTTCATTGGCGATGTCGAAGCCGGCCTGATTGCAGAACGCCTTGGCGATGGAGGTTTCTTCCGGCGAGGGGAAGCCGCTGTCGGCGTTACTCGCGGCGCGGTAGAGCAGCAACTGCCCGGCGTCGAGTTTCATTTTCATGTCGGCGAATTTCCATTGCAGGCCCTGGAATTCGCACAGGAGCTTGCCGAACTGTTTGCGTTGCAGCGCCCACTGGCGCGCTTCTTCATACGCGTAGCGGCCCAACGCAAGCGAGCGTGCGGTGTTGCCGAGGCGCTCGACGTTGAAGCCGGCAATTTGCTTTTTGAAGCCGCCTTCCTTGAGCACCACCATGTCGGGCGCGACGGCAGCATTCTCGAAATAGATCTGCGCCCACTCTTCGCCTGACATGAAGCTGGAGCGCTGACCAAAGCGCACGCCCGCCTGCTTGGTATCGAGCAGCACCGAGCCGATGCCGCCGACGCCGGGGCCGAAGCGCACGTAGACCAGCAGCACGTCGGCATAAGGCGCGTGGGTGGAAAACACCTTGCTGCCGTTGATGCGGTAACCGCCTGGCACATCCGGATCGGGCGTGGCAGTGGTGGTGAGGTCGGTCACGGCCGAGCCCGCTTCGGGCTCGCTCATGCCGACCGAGATCACTGATTCGCCGCGCAGGATTTTCGAGAGGTAGCGCTCCTTTTGCATCGGCGTGCCGTATTCGGCGAATACGCGAATGGGGCCAAAGCTGCCGGCCTGGATCACGTCGGCGCTGCGCGGGCAGACCGCGGCGATGGCTTCAATCGCGATCACCGCGTCCATCAGCGTGCCGCTCTGACCACCGTCTTTTTCGGCGATGGTGATGCCGAGCAGGCCGTTGTCCGCCATCAGTTTGGCGACATCCCATGGGTATTCGGTGGCGTGGGCGCGCGCGCGCGCACCGGCGCGCAGGTGGCGCTCGGCGAATTTGTGCACGGAGTCTTGAAAGGTCTTCTGGTCTTCAGTGAGTTGGAAGTTCATGGTGCGGGCCTGAGCGGTAGGGTTTCGGGGAGCAGTGACTATTCGATGGGAATGCCGGAGGCACGAATCACCTTGCCCCATTTGTCGATTTCGGCACGGATGTAGGCGCGAAATTCTTCCGGTGAATTGGCGACGGCCTCGGCCCCTTGCGCCGCAAACTTCTCGCGCACCTCCGGCAGCGCCAGCGCCTTGACCGACACCTCGTGCAGGCGCGCGATGATCGCAGGCGGTGTTTTGGCGTGGGCAAACAGGCCATTCCAGCTCGACACTTCAAAATCGGCCAGGCCTGCTTCGGCCATGGTGGGAATGCCGGGCAACTGCGTCATGCGCCGGTGTGCGGCGACCGCGATGACGTTGAGCTTGCCGCTTTGCAAATGAGGAATCGCCGATAGCGCGGTCTGGAACCCCATCGTCACCTGGCCGCCGAGCAAATCGGCAAGCGCGGCGGGCGCACCCTTGTAGGGAATGTGCAGCAGGTCGATACCAGCGCGTTGCCGCAGCAATTCCCCGGCGAGATGGGTTGAGCCGCCGGTGCCGCTCGAGGCGAAGGTGAGCTTGCCCGGCTGTTGCTTTGCCAGCGCGATCAATTCTTTGACCGACTTGGCCGGCACCGACACGTGCAGCGCCAGTACCGAGGGCGCACTCATGGTCTGGGTGATGGGTGCGAAATCGCGCAGGGTGTCGTAGCCCGGATTCTTGTACGCCGTCATGTTCGACGCGTTGGCGATGGTGCCGAGCAGCAGGGTGTAACCATCGGGCGCGCTCTTGGCCATCATTTCGGAGGCGATGTTGCTGGTCGCCCCCGGCTTGTTCTCGACGATCACCGTCTGGCCGAGCGCCTCCTGCAACTTGTTGGCCAGCGTGCGTGCGACGATGTCGGTCGCACCACCCGGTGGGTAGCCAACCAGCATGCGGATGGTTTTGGAGGGGTAGCGCGCCTCTTGTGCGCCAGCCATTGCGCCTGCGCACAGAAGGATGAAACCAGCGAGCAGCACTTTCACGTCGGACTCTCTTTCATGATGACGAGGCCATCAACAGCCACCACACCGTCTTCCTTGACGATAAGCGGGTTGATCTCCGCTTCAGCAACGGGTTGGCCTGGCAGCAATGCCAATTGCGAAAACGCCGCTATCGCTCGTGCCAGCGCCGCCACATCGCCGCGCGGCAGATTGCGATAGCCGCGAATCACTGCAAGGCCTTTTACCTCGTCAATCATTGCGGCTGCCTCCTGCTCACTCACCGGCGCCATGCGCAGGGTAATGTCCTTGTAAATTTCCGCAAGCACGCCGCCGATGCCGGCTACCACGACCGGGCCGACCAGCGCGTCTTGACGGTAGCCGACGATGACTTCCGCCAGACCGTGTTCCATCGACTGCACCAGCACGCCGTCGAGCTGCGCATCGGGATGGGCGCGCGCTACCGCCTTGAGCATCAGCGGCACCCGCTGGCGGAACTCGACTCGGCTGCCAATGCCGAGCAGCACGCCGCCCGCCTCGGTCTTGTGCGGAATGTCCGCCGAGCGCACCTTGACCGCAAGCGGGTAGGGCACGTCGTGTGCGTAGTCTGGTGCGACTGCAACGGCCGAAGCGACCACCGGCACGCCGAGTGCGGCGAACAGTGCGAGTGCATCGGCTTCGTCGAGTTTCGACTTGGCTGGCACGGAAACATTGCCAAGAGCCGCCCCCACCGAAGCGGCTCCTACCAGGGGTTTGCGCGGCATGCTCCAGCGAAAGAAAGAAGCCAGCGCATCGGCGCAGGCTTCCGGCGTGCGAAACGCGGCAATGCCTTTTTGTGCGAGCAACGCAAGCGAGGCCTCGGCATGCGGAGTCAGAAACACCGCGAGTGGTTTGGCACTCCACGGCGTGTCGAGGATCGGCTGCACCGCAAAGTCCGGATGAAACTGTGCGGACGAGCCCACCACGGCCAGTACCGCGTCGCAATCCTCAGAGGCCAGTAGAGACGTGAGCACCGCGCGATAACGCGCCGCAGAGCTTGCCATGGTGAGATCGACAATCGGTGAGTCGGAAGTGCGCACGCCGTGGGAGGCGAGTTCGGAATTCAGTTGCGCGGAAGGCACCATCGCCTCCATGCCAAGCATGCCGAGACGGTCGACCACGCTGGCCGCACCGCCGCCGGTGGTGGTAACGACGGCCACGCGCGGTTTGCGCGACAGGGATGAAGCCCTAACAGAGGGCGAACGCCCTGCCAGCAAGGGCGCAATCTCAATCAAGGTTTCCAGCATCTCGACGCGCACGATGCCGCAATCGCGCATCCACGCATCCATCGCGGCATCGGTGCCGGCCATTGCGCCGGTGTGCGACTTGGCCATTGCCTCGCCCAGCGATGAGCGGCCAAGCTTGAACGCGACCACGGGCTTTCCCGCAGCCTGCGCGCGCCGCGCAGCCGCAGCAAGGCGCGGCGCATCGCGCACCGTTTCCAGAAACAGGGTGATGACGCGCGTGCCGGGGTCATCGACAAGCAAGTCCACCACTTCTCCGACGCCAAGATCAGCCTCGTTGCCGACCGATACGAGCTTTGCAAAACCGATGCCACGCGCCATGCCGCGCGACATCAAGGTGCCAAGCATGGTGCCGCTTTGCGAGACCACGCTGGTGGTGCCTGACGGCAGCGCATCGGCTTCGAGAATCGCATTGACCGTGATCGACACATGGTTCGGAATGTCGACTACGCCCATGCTGTTGGGGCCGAGCAGACGCACACCGAGCGCGCGTGCGCGCGCCCCGAGCCGCTCCTGGCGCGCGGCACCGTCGGGGCCGATTTCGGAAAAGCCATCACTGAAAATCGATACCACAGGAATGCCGCAAGCGCCGCAATCTTCCACCGCCTGCTCGATGGCATTGCCGGGGGCCATCACATAGGCGTGATCGATCGGTGCTGCGCCGCTCGCGGCAAGCGCGGCCTGCGCAGCGGCCACGGAGGGATAAGCGCGCTCACCCAAAATCTCGGAACGCGTCGGATTGATCGGCACGATGAGGCCGGTGTAGCCGTGCTTCTTCAAATAGCGCTGCGGGCGCGCCGTGTTTTTGGCCGCATCGCCCGACGCGCCGACCAGCGCGACACAACGTGGTGCGAACAGGGCTTGCGCAAGCGCGATGTGCGATGCAGCCTGACTGCTTGATGGCATATTCACCGGCCGCACAAGGCGTGAAGGTCTTTCTGCGCTTCGAGCTTCCACAATTGCCCAAGCAATTGCTTCGCGCGCACTTCACCGAGCACAGGCGTGGCCAGTTCCATATATTTCTCGTCGAGATCCACATCGGTGAGCGGCGCGTCGGGGTCACCCTTGCGCGTCGGTTGCAGATGTTCCATGCGGCGTCCATCGCGTGTCTCGATGGTGACGCGTGCGGCGCGCTGCCTGGGGAAAGTGGCGTCGAGCTCAGGGTCAATCACCATCTCGATTTTGGTCATCAGGTCGCGCGTGCTCGCATCGCCCATGCGCGGCGGCTCGAATGCGGCGAGGCGCACATTGCCGTGCGTCAGGGCGGTAGCGACGGTGTACTTGGTCGAGAAGCGCGCCTCGGCTGGCGTTTGTGGCGTCTCGTAACCCGCCACTTCCAGCGTCGCGCGGTACGCGCCAATGCGAATGCGCGCGATTTCGTCGGCCGCGATGTTCATTGCCTTCTTCACCGCAAGCGCGCCGTCAATCGCGGCGAACGAGTGGCCGCAGCAGGCGTGGTTCTTGAAGGTCATGCGGTTGATGTGAAAGTCTTGGCCGAGCGTCGCGGCGATGCGGCTCCAGTCCGGCCCGGTGTTGCCGTGGGAGAGGGCCTTGCCATAACCCGCACTGCCTTCGAGCACGTCGAAGGAACCCGTCACACCATCGGCTGCGCCGAGGGCGGCAGTGATGCCCGCTTCGGCCGCGCGGCCCGCGTGCAGTGGCTTGGACATCGAGTCCATGCGAAACGCCTGTTGCAAAGCTGACGAAAACGTGGCGACGGTAGCGAGCGCATGCGCGAAGCGTGTTGCATCAAGCTGCAGTATCTCCGCACACGCCGCCGCCGCGCCAAAGCAGCCGATGGTGCCGGTGTTGTGAAAATACTTGTAGTGGTCGCGGCCCATGGTGGCACTGATGCGGGTCGAGATTTCGTAGCCCACGATCACCGCGCGCATGAAGGCTGCGCCGGAGACGCCGCGCGATTGCGCGAGTGCCAGCGCGGCAGAAATGGTTGGTGCGCCAGGGTGATAAATGCCGTCGCGAAAAATGTCATCGACCTCGGCCGTGTGTGCCGCGCTACCGTTGATGAAGCCGGCGGTGCGCGCCGTGGCGCGCTGCCCGAGTGCGAGGCGCGCGCTGCCGTGGCCGATTTCTTCGGCCAGCGATTTTTCAAACAGCGTGGCGGGCGGCAGCACTGCGCCCGGCCAGAGTGCGGCAAACCAGTCCACGATGGCGCGCTTGGTGTGGTGCGCCACCTCGGGGGTGATGGCTTGGGTGCGGTAGGCGGCGGCCCAGTGGGCGAATTGCTCGACGACGTACATGGTTTTGTTCTTTGAGGTTGCGGGAAAGTGTTGGTGTGAGCGGTTCTATGAGCCGCATCGGCCTGCGAGGCGCGTGTACCAAGGTTTTTGAAATAGTGAAAAATGCAATGGTTGACGTTGGTGAGGGTTGCTTGCGAGCGACCACGAGTGATTGTGAGTGACTGTGAGTGACGGTGAGTGACGGGTAAGCCCCGTGAACTGGCGCGAGCGCTAATCCGCCTTGGCCCCCGACGCTTTCACCAGCCGCGCCCACTTGGCCGTTTCGGTGCGCATGTAGGTGCCGAACTCTTCAGGGGTGGAGCCAACCGGATCTGCCCCTTGCGCAATGAAGCGTTCGCGGATGTCGGCTTGTTTAAGCACGTTCGCGATGTCGGTGGAAATTTTGACAGCGATGTCTCGCGGCAGGCCAGCCGGGCCGGTGAGGCCAAACCACGACGAGGCGTCGAAGCCGGGTACGCCCGATTCCGCAACGGTCGGTACGTCTGGCAATCCGGCGGAGCGCTTCAGGCTCGTCACCGCCACGGCGCGCAATTTGCCGGCGCGCACATGTGCAATAGCGGCCGGAATGGTCGGGAACATGAAGTGCACCGACTCCCCCGCGAGCACATCGTTGAGGGCTACGGCGCCCTTGTAGGGCACATGGGTGATGTCGACGCCGGTGAGCTGGCGCAACATTTCGCCCGCGAGATGCGAGGCGGTGCCGCTGCCGGTGGAGGCGTAAAAATATTTGCCCGGCTGCGTTTTGACCAGCGCCATGAATTCGCGAAAGT
This sequence comes from Burkholderiales bacterium, assembly GCA_031430015.1. Classification (GTDB taxonomy): domain Bacteria; phylum Pseudomonadota; class Gammaproteobacteria; order Burkholderiales; family JAEUOS01; genus CANJDH01. The sequence goes on along the minus strand of JANPAR010000116.1, from coordinate 15,486 downwards.
TGGCGGCGGGCAGGGTACGCGGGTTGAACACCAGCATGTTGGGCACGTCGGCCACCAGCGACACCGGCGCGAGGTCTTTGAGATTGTCGAATGCCATCGTCTTGTAGAGCGATGCGTTGACTGCGAGCGGGCCGACCGAACCCATGAAAAAAGTGTAGCCATCGGGCCGCGCCTTGGCCACCATCTCGCCGGCGATATTGCCGCCCGCACCGCTGCGGTTCTCGACCACGATCGGCTGGCCCCACAATTTGGTGAGATCCGGTGCCAGTGTGCGCGTGATGATGTCGGTGGTGCCGCCGGCCGAGAAGCCGATGACGATTTTGATTTCGCGCGTGGGCCAGGCCGGTTGCGCGTGCGCAAGGCCCGCTGCGCACAACGCGAGACACAGCAGTAGTACACGCATCGGATCAATTCGGCTCAATTGACGCGGCTCAATTTTGATGCTGCTCAAGTGATGTGACTCAATGCTTGTACGACGCATCAAGCCGGTCAGCCAGACGCCGCATTGCCGGCCACTCGAGCACGCCGTAGGCGCGCCGCGTGCCGGGGCGGTAGGCGTGGTTGGTTTTTTCGATCACATCCTGCGGCGGCAAAATCATCTTGCTGTTGCAGGCCATCGCCATCAGTTGCGAGCGGCAGGCGCGCTCGATGCGGTAGATGTTGTTGAACGCCATCGCCACCGTCTTGCCGGTCACCAGCACGCCGTGGCTGCGCAGCATCAGCACTTCGGCTTCGCCCATGTTCGCCAGCATGCGGGTCCGTTCGTCCATCGTCAGCACCACGCCTTCGTAGTCGTGATACGCGACCTTGTCAAAGCGCATCGCCGTCTGCGTCATTGGCAGCACGCCCGCATCGAGCGCGGAAATCGCCATGCTCGCGAGCGAATGGGTGTGGATGATGCAGGCCACATCGGGTTTGGCCTCGTGAATCGCCCCGTGAATCACAAACCCGGCCGGGTTGAATTTATAGGGCAGGCCCTGCGGAAATGCCGGCTCCCACAACACGCGGCCCTCGACATCGACCTTGATGAGGGACGACGCGGTGATCTCTTCATACATCAGCCCGAACGGGTTGAGCAGATATTCCTCAGTGCCCGGAATCCGCGCCGAAATGTGGTTGTAGATCAGGTCGTCCATGCCATAGTGGGCCACGAGGCGATAGGCGCAGGCGCAATCGACGCGCGCTTCCCATTCGGCGGCGCTGACCTTGCCCTTCAAGGACGCGAGCTGCAGCGGCGGGTAGTCCTTGTCGGGGTCAATGTCGGGATAGCCCTTGCGGATGTCGGTGAGGAAGGCGGGCTGGGCAGAGCCGGGTTTCAGTTGTGCGCTCATGGCGGAGACTCAGGACGAATGAGGAGAAACGAAGGTAGATGCGGGCAAGCGAGGAATGACCAAACGAGGAGTGAATCAGATGAACGAATCGGATCAATCAATCGGATCAATGCATCGCGAGGCGGAATTATCCACCTTCTATAATTTGCCCGATGAACGTACTCAATATCTCGGCCTACCGCTTTGTCGAACTCGATGACCTGCCGGCGCTGCGCGAAAGCGTCCGCGAGCAGTGCGCTGCAGCCGCACTCAAAGGAACGGTGCTGCTCGCGCCCGAAGGCATCAATCTGTTCCTCGCCGGCGTGCCGGAGAAATTGCGCGGTCTGCTCGACTGGCTGCGCAGTGATGCACGCTTCGCCGATCTGACGGCAAAAGAAAGCTGGTCAGACCATCGGCCCTTCAACCGCATGCTGGTGAAGCTCAAAAAAGAAATCATTACGATGAAGCATCCGCAGGTGCGCCCCGGTGGCGGGCGCGCACCGCACGTGGACGCGGCCACGCTCAAACGCTGGCTCGATGCCGGGCACGATGACGCCGGGCGCGAGATTGCGCTGATCGACACGCGCAACGAATTCGAAATCAACATCGGCAGCTTTGAGGGCGCGATCAACCCGAAGATCGATAGCTTCGGCGAGTTCCCGGAACGGATTGACGCGATAGTCCGGCAAGACCAACGCACGCAGCAAACCGCGCAGCAGCCCGCGCTCAAAGGCAAGACGGTGGTCACCTTCTGCACCGGCGGTATTCGCTGCGAAAAGGCCGTGCTCTACATGGAAGAAAAGGGCTTTGAGCACGTCTATCAGCTCGACGGCGGCATTCTAAAATACTTTGAAACCGTTGGTGGGAGCCATTTTCAGGGAGATTGCTTTGTGTTTGACCGGCGCGTGGCGTTGACGCCTGCGTTGACCGAGGCGGGTTACGCTGAGTGCTTTAACTGCCGTGCGGTGGTATCGCCGGATGCGTTGCGCTCGCCGCAGTATGTGGTGGGCAAGTCGTGTCCGCAGTGCGCCCGCAGCCAGTCCGGACGAGAATTGGGGAGCGCGACAGGGAAATGAGCGCATAAACGTTAAATCTGACCAATTGTGATCTATGTACATCACAAGCGCCGCCGAAACCACTATGCTGCAATTGGTCTCAATGGTCAAACTAGCGGCCAAAGACCCGCCAGATCAAACGAGCCCACCTGAAAGACTCGTTCACAATATTGTTTTCGGAGCATCGGGGCATGCACATAGCACCGCAACCCGCCAACGAGCGCGAGCGCCTCGCAACTCTGGAGCGGTTTGGTGTACTCGATAGCCTGCCGCAGCAGGCGTTCGATGACATTACCGCTTTGGCGTCAACCATTTGCGGTACGCCAATCGCCCTCATCTCGCTGGTAGACGCTGATCGCCAGTGGTTCAAGTCGCGTGTGGGTCTCGATGCCACGCAGACCAGCCGCGAGGTGGCATTCTGTTCGCACGCCATTCTGGCGCCCAATGACGTCATGGTGGTGGAAGATGCGACCAAAGACAGCCGCTTTCACGACAATCCCCTGGTAAAGGACGCGCCCGACATCCGCTTTTATGCCGGGGCGCCAATCGTGACGCGAGATGGTTTTTCGCTCGGCACGGTATGCGTGATTGATCGCGAGGCGCGCAGCCTGGCGCCGGCGCAGGTCGATGCCTTGCGCTCGCTGTCTCGCCTGGTGGTGTCGCTGCTGGAACACGAAAAGCAGCAGCGTGATCAGGCGGCAACGGTGGCGCGGGCGGCCTATGAGCGCAACGATTTCCTGATGGCGATTGCCACCCATTCCCTGGATCTGAAGGCCTTCGTTGATCGCGACTACGTGTATCGCTATGTCAATGAGAAATATCTGGACTATTGGCAGTGCGGGCGCGAAGACGTGGAAGGCAGAACAATCGCCGCGGTGATGGGGGAGGCGGTGTTTCGCCAGTTGGTACGACCACGCATGGATCAGGCGCTGTCAGGGGAGGCAGTGGCGTTTGATGCACCTTTGGACTTCCCGGGACGCGGCACGCGCCATGTTGAGATTGACTATCTGCCGGCGCGTGGAGTTGACGGCGAGATCATCGGCGTGGTGGTGCGGGTGCACGACGCGCAGGCCCACAAAGACCGCGAAGAACAGTTGCGCAGCACGGTCGCGCAACTGGAGAAAAAGACGCTGGAGCAGCAGCGCTTCATCCACGTCGTGTCCCACGACCTGCGCGAACCGGTCAACACCATCATCAACTTTTGTTCGTTGCTGACCGCCGGCCATGCATCCAGCCTTTCGGACGCTGGTCAAAAATACCTCAGCTACGTACAAGGTGGCGGGCAACGCATGAAGGCCCTGCTCGATGATCTGCTCGAACTGGTGCGCCTCGACGGCCAGACCGTACGCATCGATTGGGTTGATCTCGATTCGATCATGCAACAAGTCCGGCATGATCTGACTGTAGCGTTCACGAGAGCCGAAGCCCGATTGGAGTACGCGCCCCTGGGAGACGCGATGGGTGATCCGAGTTTGATCCGCATCGTGCTGCAGAATCTGGTTTCCAACGCGATCAAGTTCCGGCGCGCGGGAGTGCCGCCGGTGGTTCAAATTGAATCTGCCGTGATGGGCGATTTTTGCGAGCTGCGCGTGTGTGACAACGGCATCGGCATCGAGCCGGAACACCTGTCGAAGGTGTTCGAACTGTTCCAGCGGCTGCATTCGCGCAAAGAATACGAGGGTACGGGTTTGGGCTTGTCAATCTGCCGGCGCATCGCCGGATTGCTGGGCGGCAGCATCAGTGCAAGCTCGGTACCTGGCGAAGGCAGTTGTTTTGTGCTGCGCCTGCCGCACCGCAGCGAACCATAGGAGGGGCATCGCGTGAACCGTGTTCAACGAATCATCCTGATCGATGACAACGAGATGGACAACATCTACCACGAGGTCATTGTCAGAAATGCCGGCTTTGCCGGCGAGATCGTCATACTCGAAGACGGATTCAAGGCGTTGGCCTATCTCGAAACGGCCGACCTTGATGTGCCGACCTATATTTTTCTCGACATCAACAGGCCTCGAATGGACGGCTTTGAAGTCGCGCGACGTGCCGCCCCTTTGCTCGCGGAGTCGCGCGCAGTCATCCTGATCATGTTGACGTCATCAGCTTCCCCCGCTGACCGGGAGCGTGCCGGCGAAATGACCGTGATCCAGGAATTTGTTACCAAGCCACTGACCGTGGAGTTGGTTGGCGAGCTGATGGCAAAGAGTTTTTGACGGCCGATCAGCAGGCCGGTGCGGTGTTGCCGCCGGTAAGGATGTTGCGACGAGCCGGCGTAACCCATCGTCGCAGCGCCGGGCCAAGTGGTAAATCAAGTTGGCTTTTGTTCTTCCCGGTCGCTTTCAAACAGGGTCTGAAGGTCTTCGCTCGCCTCGCGTGCTGTCTGAATCAGCTTGGCTTCGTCCTGATACACCGCCTGCTGGCGCCGCAACAGGGCAAGGTCATGATCCTTGAACTGGGCGATCGTCATCGAGGCATCGGACGGGGCGAAACCCAACTGCAGAAGTGACTGGTGTGCCATTTCGATGCTGGTGTGCCAGGTCTCGCGGTAGAAACGCGTGACGCCCAGGTCGACCAGCCGGTGTGCGTGATTGCGGTTGCGCGCGCGCGCGATCACCGGTACATGCGGAAAATGGTGGCGCACCAAGGCCGCGCACTTGACTGAATCTTCCGGGTCGTCAATTGCCAGTACGAACAGGCGCGCTGCGCTGGTGTTCGCGGCGTGCAGCAATTCGGGACGGGTAGCGTCGCCAAAGTAGAGCTTGCCGCCAAACTTGCGGACGCTGTCAACTTGACCCGCATCTTTCTCGAGTGCGGTGAACGGTATGCCCTTGACTGCCAGCACGCGCGACACGATCTGCCCGATGCGCCCGTATCCGGCCACGACCACGTGGCCGCTGTGTTGCTCAATGGGGTCGAAGGCGCGCTGCGGGGCATGGTCAAAGTGGCGGGAGAACACCTTCTCCTCGAGCACAAACAGGAGCGGCGCGAGCAGCATTGACAATGTGACTGCCACGATCAATACATCGGCGGCGGCCTGGGGAAAGATTTTCAGCCCCGCTGCCACGCCAAACAGCACAAAGGCAAACTCGCCGCCTTGCGCCAACGCCAGACCGAGCTTGCGCGCGCTCGACGCTTCGGTATGCGCGAATCGCCCGATCGCATAGAGCAGGATGAACTTGATCAGCATCATGCCACCGGCAATGCCGAGGATGACCAGGGGCTTGGTAGTGATGAGCCCCAAATTGGCCGACATGCCGACCGCAATAAAAAACAAGCCGAGCAGCAGCCCCTTGAACGGCTCGATGTCGGCTTCGAGCTCATGGCGGTATTCCGAATCGGCCAACAACATGCCAGCAAGGAATGCGCCCAGCGAGGCCGTCAGGCCCGCCACCTCCATCAGCAGCGTCACGCCGACGACGAGAAACAAGGCGGTTGCGGTGAATATCTCGCGCCCGCCCAGCACGGACACGGTGCGAAACAGGGGGCGCACCAGAAAGCGGCTCGACACCACGAGGGCGGCGATCACCCCGATGGCCTTGGCCGCGTCGATCCAACCGCCGCCGTGCGCGGCCGGGTCCGCCACGCCCATGGACGCGGCGAGAAAGGGCAGGGCGGCGAGCAGGGGAATTACCGCCAGATCCTGAAACAGCAAAATCGCGAAGCTCTCGCGCCCGTGGCGCATGGTGAGCTGCTTTTTCTCGGCCAGGGTTTGCAGCACAAAGGCGGTGGACGACATGGCAAGGCCGAGGCCGGCGACGATGGCCGCCTGCCAGCGCCAGCCATGTGCCATCACCACGCCCGCCAGCACGAGTCCGGTGATCAGTACCTGTGCCGTACCCAGACCAAACACCTGACGGCGCAACACCCACAGCCGTGAAGGCTGCAACTCCAGTCCGATGATGAACAGCATCAGGATCACGCCGAATTCGGACAAATGCAAAATCGCCTGCACGTCGTCGATCAGCCTGAAGCCCCAGGGGCCGATGAGCATGCCTGCCGCCAGATAGCCGAGCACGGCACCGAGCCCGAGCTTGCGCGACAGCGGCACCGCGATGATGGCGGCGGCGAGGAAGATGGCGATCTGGATCAGCATGGGCGGCAAATCCAGGGACAGGCAGACGCGTGGAGGCGATGTGCGCCGTGGCGCATTTCACCATCGGGCATCGGTCTGAAAGCCTTGGTGGAAGCCATTTTTAATCGAATGTGGCCGAACATCGTTGGCTGGAGCGGCTCTTGGCGCATGGTGCGATTGAAAATCAAGCCGGCAGATCAAACACCAAGACCTCGGCCGCTGCGCCGCCATCGATCAGCAGTGCTGTTTCGCCAACGATCTTGAGTGCGTCCCCTTGCGCCAGCGCCATGCCGTTGGCGCTCAGCGTGCCGCGCGCCATGTGCACATAGAGTTGGCGTCCGGACGCGATCGTGAGCGATGCACTCTCCGTGCTGTCAAACAAGCCGGCATACATGTTGGCGTCCTGATGGATCAACACCGAGCCCTCCGCGCCGCTGCCCGATGCCACCAGGCGCAGGCGGCCGCGCTTGTCGCTCTCGCCAAAATGCTTTTCTTCGTAGCTTGCGGGAATACCACGCTGATTGGGTTCAATCCATATCTGCAAAAAATGCGTGACTGCCGCCGGCGCATGATTGAACTCGGAATGGCGCACGCCACTGCCCGCGCTCATGCGCTGCACGTCGCCGGGGCGGATCACCGAGCCATTGCCCATGCTGTCCTTGTGCGCCAGTTCGCCGTCGAGTACATAGCTGATGATTTCCATGTCGCGATGGCCGTGGGTGCCGAAGCCGGTGCCGGGATTGATGCGGTCTTCGTTGATGACGCGCAAGGGGCCGAAGCCCATGTGCGCGGGGTCGTGATAGTCCGCAAACGAAAACGAATGGTACGAGTTGAGCCAGCCGTGATCGGCATGGCCGCGTTCCGCAGAGCGGCGCAGGGTCAGCATGATGAGGTCTCCGGTGTGTGGCCCAAATCGCGCCCAGGTTTGTGGCCGGGTGTACGTCCAGGCCTATGCCTCGGGCGTGCGCGGGCGGGGTCGCGCGCCGCCGGGTCGCGCTTCCATGGGCGTCAGGCGGGAGGAGAATGATAGACGAAGCGCCCGCGCCCGGCTTCTTTGGCTTTGTACATCGCCGCGTCGGCGTGGCGCATCAGCGTGTCCGGCTCGGTGCCGTCCTGCGGATAAATGCCGATGCCGACGCTGCCGCCAATCTGGAGGGCCACCTGTGCGGGTGCCAGCATCCACAGCGGCTCGATGGGACGCGCCAGTGCTTCGATCACCTTGGCCGCCACTGCACCCGCATCTGCCGCGCTGGCCAGGGTGTCGAGTACGATCACGAACTCGTCGCCACCAAAGCGCGCCACCGTGTCGGCTGCACGCACGCAATCGCGCAGGCGCTGGGCCACCACGCGCAGCACTTCATCACCGGCGCGATGGCCGTGGCGGTCGTTGACCGGCTTGAAGCCGTCAAGGTCGATCAGCAGCAAGCCCACCAGGGACGATTCGCGCTTGGCGCGCGTCAGCGCCTGTGCGAGGCGGTCTTCGAGCAGACGGCGATTGGGCAGGCCGGTGAGAGCGTCGTGCTGTGCCAGCACGCGCACGGCTTCTTCGGTGCGTTTGAGGGCCGTGATGTCAGTGTAGATGCCGACCACGCCGCCATCCGGCGTGCGCCGCTTGGTGGTCTGGATCCAGCGGCCATCACTGAGTTGGTACTGGCTCGGCACACCGTTGGCTTCCTGGTGATGGCGCATGCGCGCGGCAATCCACGCTGCCTCGTCACCAAGATATTCGGGCGGGATGACCTGGCCATGGCGCAGGCGGTAGCGCACCACGTCGCTGATGTGCATGCCGATCATGTCTTCCATCGGCTTACCTGCTTCCATCAGTTCGGCAAAGCGGTGGTTGCACAAACTCACGCAGCCGTCGGCACCGAACAGGGCGAAGCCATCGGAGAGGCTTTCGACCGCGCTGGTCATCATCTGCTGTGCGCGCTGCAAGGCTGCCGCGTCGCGCTCGCGCCCGCTGACATCAATCGAAATGCCGCAGGCACCGGCGATACGGCCTTCGGCGTCATACAGCGGCCCGCCGCTGGTGCTGATGAACAGGTGGCGGCCATCATGCCGTACGATTTCGCTCACGTGGTCGCGCAACATGTCACCGGCCAGCATGCGGTCGAATGCAGCGATGTCGTCCGCTGACAGAGGGCCGCGTACCAGATCGGACAAGGATTTGCCGGCGGCCTCTGCTGCTGCGACACCATATATGTCAAGGCAGCCGCGCTCGCCGAGAAAGGTGTAAGCCCCTGCCGCATCAGTAGCCCACACCAGGCCCGGCGCGGTTGACGTGATGACGCGATAGGTCTCGGCCAGCGAGCGGTAGGCCTGTTCGCGCGCCGCCAGCACTTTCTCGGCCTTGCGGCTTTCGGTGATGTCGATCACCGAGTAAATGCGGTCGTTGCGATGCTCGCTGCCGATGATCACGCGGGCTTGTACGCGCAGATAGGACCGCTTGCCGTCGGGCCGGTTGTAGGCGCGCTCGTAGGAGAAGCGGTCTGCGGGGTGGCGCGTCTGTGCGGCGGCGGCGGCCTGCTGCCAGGACGCTTCGTCCGGGTAGACAATGCGCGTAGACGCACCTTCGATCTCTTCCTGCGGCAAACCATAGATGCGCGCCAGTTCCCGGTTGACGCGTACGAAGATACCCTCGCGAACATGCGCCATGCCAACCAGGCTGCTGTCAAACAGGGCGGCCTGCTCGGCCATCAGCGCGCGCCGCTCGCGGCTTGCTTCCACGCCGGCCATCAGCACGCGCCGGAACGACAGCAGGCCGGTAGCGAGCACGACGGCGTAGAGCGCCGACACAAAAATGGCTTCGGCGAGGCCCGGTTGCGAGCGGACCATCCAGAGCAATTGTCCGAGGGCGGTCAGTGGTACCAGCGCCAGAAAGCTGCGCAAACTGGTAGCGAAGACCACAGTGGCGGTAAACGTGGTGGCAAAAGCAAGCAACTGCAACGGTGTGCGCTCAGGCGAGGAATGGAGCGGCGTGGCGGCGAACAGCAGCAGCCACAGGCCGCCTTGCAGCAGCAGCGCAGCCGCGAGGCGCCATTCCCAGCGTTGCAGTGCGGCAGCGTCGTCAAGCTTCGCGCGCGTGCGCCGGTGGTCGAGGCCCATGAGCACCGATAGCAGCAAACCGCCACCGAGCCAGGCAGCGAGCACCGGCCAGGCGGTGCGGCCCGCCAGCACGGTGGCCGCGGCCACGCAGGAAAACACGCTCAGCAGCAGTGTGTAAGGTGCACCACGGTGCAATTGGCGCAGGCGCACAGCATCGAAGCTGATGCCGGGTGCGGGAGCGGGTGGCGGCGGCAGGGCGATCTGCGGGGCCAACGGCTGGGTGCGCTCGTCGTCGGCATCTACCGGGAGGGACGGCTCGCCGATCACTCCGTTTGCCGCTTTTGCACCGGCGTTTGCGTCTGTGTCCGTGTTTGCGTCTGTGCTTGCGCCCACAGCCGCCGCTGCGCTCCCGGCATCAAACTCCGCGAGTGGCACCGTGCGCTCGTCAATGCTGACGGTGGCTGCCTGGAGCAGGGCTGGCTCTGGAGCGGCGGCGTCTGCGGGACGCACCTGCGCACGCATGCGTGTCGATCAGGCAGCACCGAGTGCGGCGCGCAACGACTCGATGCGCGCCCGGTTCACCCCAAAGTCGCGCACGCCGAGGCGTGAGGCCGAGCGCACATGGATCACACCGGCTTTGGTATCGAGCGCGAACTCGACATCGTCAACATAGCCCAGACCACGGCTCCTGAATTCGGCACTTAAATAGCCAGCATCTTCCTTGACCACTGCTGCGCGGTCACGCGACTTGACGGCGGCCACCAAGTTTTTCCAGGCGGCATCCGCGCTGCCTTTGATGGCGAAGGGCGCAATGTGATGCTTGCCGTCATCGGCACCGGCAGTGCTGCTGACGCAATTGGGTTTCCACGAGCAGGGTTTGAACTTGCCTTCGTGAAATCCCAAACCCTGTGGGCGTTTGCCGCTGAGTAGTCCCATGCTGCCTCCGTTATGATCCGCCCCTATTTGGGTGCAATGCGAAGGCAAGGGCAGAATTTCCAATATGTTAGACCAGCTTGTGACCGAATGGTCCAGACGCTATCCGTCCAGCTTGGCCGGTCATCTGACGGCGGGGAAAGCAGGCGGCCCCTACTGTGGCCGCTTTGCCCCGTCACCCACCGGGCCGTTGCATGCTGGCTCACTCGTGGCTGCGGTGGCAAGCTGGCTCGATGCGCGTGCGCAGGGCGGGCGCTGGCTGTTGCGCATCGATGATCTGGATGGGCCGCGCACGGTGCCGGGCGCGGACGCACAGATCCTCGCTGCGCTCACAGCACACGGACTCGAATGGGATGGCGATGTGGTGTATCAAAGCCAGCGCCACGCCGCCTATCGTGCGGCGTTTGAGCGCTTGCGTGTTACGGGGCAGGTGTATGCCTGTGGTTGCACGCGCAAGGAAATTGCCGATTCGCTGACGCATGTGGAGGGCAGTGCGGGTGCGCGCCCGCGAGGACGCGAGAGCGTCTATCCGGGCACCTGCCGCAATGGCCTCGCCAAGGGCCGCGCGCCACGCGCCTGGCGCGTGCGCGTGGGCGATGCACGCGTCGCGTTTGCCGATTTGTCCTGCGGCAGCATTGCGCACGACCTCGCGCGCGATACCGGTGATTTCGTGTTGCTGCGCGCAGATGGGCAATGGGCCTATCAACTCGCGGTGGTGGTGGATGATGCCGAGGCCGGCGTGACGCATGTCGTGCGTGGTGCCGATCTGCTCGACTCAACGCCGCGCCAGATTTTTTTGCAGCAACAGTTGGGGTTGCCCACGCCGGTGTACCGGCATGTTCCTGTCGTTGCGGCGGCGGATGGTGAGAAGCTCTCGAAGCAAAACGGTGCGCAAGCTCTGGCGCTGGATGCGCGCAGCGTGGCCGTGGCGCTGGAGCGCGCGGCGCGGCATTTGTTTGGCTGACGGACTGGGCGTGGGTGGAGTGCTATTCTTGCTTGCCATCTCATGGGTTTTTCTTTTGCGATTTTCTTTTTATGTCTGACATACCCACCCTGCGCCGCATCCTCGCCGAAACCAAAGTCATCGCCGTGGTGGGGCTTTCGGCCGACTGGTTCCGGCCGAGTTTTTTCGCCGCCAAGTACATGCAGGAGCACGGTTATCGCATCGTGCCGGTCAATCCGAAATATCCGGAAATTCTTGGCGAGAAGTCGTATCCCTCGCTCAAGGACATTCCGCACAAGGTGGACATGGTCGATTGCTTTCGCAAAGCGGTTGACATCTTGCCGCTTGCGCAGGACGCGATTGCGATTGGGGCTAAAGTGCTGTGGCAGCAGCTCGGTGTGGAAAACAAAGAAGCCGATGCGCTTGCCCGTGCCGCCGGGCTCGATAGCGTGATGGACCGCTGTGTCAAGATCGAACACGCGCGCCTGTTCGGCGGCCTCGGTTGGGCCGGCGTCAACACCAAGGTGGTGTCGGCCAAACGCCCGCGCCACATTGCCAACTGAGCACCGGCATGGCGGACCGCGATTTTGCTTTCGAAACCCTCGCGCTGCACGCGGGGCAAGTGCCCGACGCCGCCACCGGCGCGCGCGCATTGCCGATTTATCAAACCACTTCTTACGTGTTCGACTCGGCCGAGCACGCGGCGAGCCTGTTCAACCTGCAAACCTTCGGCAACGTCTACACGCGCCTGTCGAACCCGACCACGGCCGTGTTTGAAGAACGTATCGCCGCGCTAGAAGGCGGGCGCGCAGCACTCGCCACGGCCTCGGGCATGGCTGCGCAGATGACCGCGCTGTTGACCCTGCTCAAGACCGGCGACCATCTGGTCGCGGCGAGCACGCTCTATGGCGGCACCTATTCGCAGTTCGCGGTGAACTTTGAACAGCTCGGCATCACCACGACCTTCGTTGATCCGGATGACCCCGAGAACTTTCGCCGTGCCATCACGGACAAAACCAAAGTGGTCTACGCCGAGACACTCGGCAATCCGCTCATCAACGTACTCGACATCGAGGCCGTGGCGGCGATTGCACACGCGGCCGGCCTGCCGCTGATGATCGACAACACGATGGCATCGCCCTATTTGTGCAGGCCGTTTGAATGGGGTGCCGATATCGTCGTGCATTCGGCGACCAAATACATCGGTGGCCACGGCACGACCATGGGCGGCGTAATTGTCGAGTCGGGGAAATTTCCGTGGGACAACGGCAAGTTCCCGCAGATGACCGAGCCGTCGCGCGGTTACCACGGCGTACGCTTTTACGAGACCTTCGGCGACTTCGGCTTCATCACCAAGTGCCGCATGGAGACCCTGCGCACTTTTGGCGCGGCGCTGTCGCCGTTCAATGCCTGGATGTTGCTGCAGGGCTGCGAGACCCTGCATGTGCGCATGGATCGCCACGTCACCAATGCACAGCGCGTCGCCGAATTTCTCGCAGCACATCCCTTCGTCTCGTGGGTCAGTTACCCCGGTTTGGCGTCGGGTAAGTACCACGCGCTGGGCAAAAAATATTTGCCCAGGGGCGCATCTTCAGTGATGGCGTTTGGCGTCAAGGCGGGCGCGGGACAAGGGCAAGCGGCTGGAGAAAAATTCATCGACGCCGCACAGTTCATGAGCCACCTCGCCAACATCGGCGACGCGAAAACGCTGGTGATTCATCCCGGTTCGACCACGCACCGGCAGTTGAGCGAAGAAGAGCAGATCAAGGCGGGCGTGTCGCCGGACATGATCCGCCTCTCGGTCGGCATCGAAAACGTCGACGACATTTTGTGGGATCTCGATCAGGCGCTGACGGCGTCGCAAAAATAACCATGCAACTGGCGGACAACGAAAAATTGGTGCAGGAGACGCCATTCGGCCTTGGCCCCCTCGGCGGCACTGCGGCGTTGACTGACCGGCGCGTCATTTTCTTGGCGCGCGATTTTGAAGAGAGCATTCCGCTGCGAGCGCTGACCTCAGTGCGCTGCGAGTTCGCGCGCGACTTCGCTCGTGCAGGTTGGGGCGCACTGATTCTTGCGTTGGCGTTGGGCTTTGCGTCTGCCTACAAAAGCATGGAGACGGCGGCCAATGGTGTCGCACTCGCAATCGAAAAACGCGTCACTGAAAAGCAGCCAGCTGGTGAGGCCTACGGCCAGTTTGTCGATATCAACCCGGCGCTGGTGTGGCTGCTGATGCTGCCACTGATGGGGCTGGGTGGGTTCAAGCTCGCCGCCGGCGTAATCGGCGAAACCGAGTTGACGCTCTCCACCGCGAGTGGCTCAACAGGGCGCAGGCGCTACGCGCGCCAGCGCGACCTGCTCGATTTTGCAGAAGAGGTGGGCCGCAGAACCGGCGGCTCAGGCCTTTGAGCGGCCACCCAGCAAAGCGCCCATGCCGCCTTTTTTGGCAGCAGGCCGCGGTGCTTCTGGCAGATCCGGACTGACTGCCGGTGCCGCGGGCGCTTCGTAGGGTTTGAGAAACCAGGGGTCGATTTTGTCGATCTTCTCGACCTTGACGTTACGGGAATGGCGTGAACCGCTGTCGCGGTCAAAGCGGCCGTGGCTGCGCTCATGGCGGCCAGCGTGCTGCTGCGGCTCCGCTGCCACTGGCTCAAAGCCCTGCGTGACGGCACGCTCGATCTTGTGCTTGATCAGCTTCTCGATGTCGATCAGGTATTTTTCTTCGTCGGGTGAGAACAGCGAGATGGCATCGCCCTCCGCCCCGGCGCGGCCGGTGCGGCCAATGCGGTGGACGTAGTCTTCGGGCGCATGCGGCAGGTCGTAGTTAATGACGCAGGGCATTTCCTGGATGTCGAGGCCGCGTGCGGCAACGTCGGTCGCGACCAGCAGTTCGATTTCGCCCGACTTGAATTTGTCGAGCGCGGCGATGCGTTCGCCCTGCGACTTGTCGCCGTGGATCGCGTCGGCCTTGATGCCCGCTTGCATCAAATGGCGCGCCAGACGCGCGGTGCCGAGTTTGGTGTTCGAGAAAATGATCGCCTGCTTGATATTGCGCGACTCGATCAGATGCTGCAACAGCGCGCGCTTTTCGTCCGACGCCACCGCGTAGGCGATCTGTTTGATTTTTTCCACCGTGGCATTGCGGCGCGCCACTTCAATCAGCGTCGGCTTGGTGAGGATGCCGCCTGCGAGGCGCTTGATCTCTTCCGAAAACGTCGCCGAGAACATCAGGTTCTGGCGCTTGGCTGGCAGAAGCGAAATAATGCGTTTGATGTCGGGCATGAAGCCCATGTCGAGCATGCGGTCCGCTTCGTCGAGCACCAGGATTTGCACTTGCCCGAGGTTGACGGTCTTTTGTTCGATGTGATCAAGCAGGCGCCCCGGCGTGGCGATCAATATCTCCACACCGCGCCGCACTTCGACCAACTGCGGCTTGATGTCAACGCCGCCAAACACGCAGGTTGAGCGCAGCTGCATGTATTTGCCGTAGGTCGCCACCGCTTCGGACACTTGCAGTGCAAGCTCGCGCGTCGGCAACAAAATCAGCGCGCGCACCGGATGGCGCGCGGGTGAGGGCGACGCATTTTGCAGCGGCAGCAGCAACTGCAAGATCGGCAGGGTGAAGCCGGCGGTTTTGCCGGTGCCGGTTTGCGCGGCACCCATGACATCGCCGCCTTGCACGACGATGGGAATCGCCTGCTCTTGAATCGGGGTAGGGGAGGTATAGCCCTCTTCGGCGATGGCCTTGAGGATCTCGGGCGCCAGCCCGAAGGAATCGAACGACATTGTCTGGGGTGCCAAGGACCGGCGTGGTCCGAAAACAGAAGGGAAGGGCGCTATTGTACGCCTGCCGCCGGGGTGAAGGCATCCCCTGAAGAATGGCTCTGGGAGCGCTTCTTCAGGCCTTTTTCTCGCCGGTTTGCTTGACTACCGCCATCGCGCTCGCGACCAGCCCCGACATGTCGGCGAGATTGGCCGGCAAGATCAGCGTGTTGCCCGCGCGCGCCACTTGCGCAAACGCCGTGACGTATTGCTCGGCTACCTTGAGATTGATCGCGGACTCGCCACCGGGTGCCTGAATCGCCGCGGCCGTCTTGCGAATCGCTTCGGCGCTCGCTTCGGCAATCGCCA
>JANPAR010000115.1:0-34674 GCA_031430015.1 Burkholderiales bacterium | reverse complement strand
CGCGGTGATGCGCGTGGTCTGCATGAACTCGGCAGGCGGGAAGAACACTGCAAGGAAACGCTTGACCACCAGGTCGTACACCTTCTGCTCGATCTCTGAGAGCGACTTCGGCGCCTGCAATGTCGGGATGATGGCGAAGTGGTCGGAGATCTTGCTGTTGTCGAAGATGCGCTTCGATGGCTTGACCCAGCCCTGCTTCAGAATCTTGCCTGCCGCCATCGCGTAGTTGTTGCTCTCCTTCAACATCTCCAGGGTCTTCTTGACAGTGGGGATGTAGTCCTCCGGCAGAGCGCGCGCGTCGGTACGCGGGTAGGTCAGCACTTTGTGGCGGTCGTACAGCGCTTGCGCGACGGCCAGGGTGTTGCGCGCAGAAAGACCAAAGCGGCCATTGACTTCGCGTTGCAGACTGGTGAGGTCGAACAACAGCGGTGACGATTGCGTGGTCGGCTTCGACTCTTCGGTGACGATGCCAGTCTGGCCCAGGCAGGCAGCGACTGCGGCTGCGGCCTGCGCCTCGTTCCAGATGCGTTCGGTGCGAGCGTGTTCGCGCAGGTATTCATCGCCCTCGCCTTCACCCGGCTTTTTGAACTTGGGGTCGAACCAGCGCCCCGCGTATTCGCCGGCCTTGACGCCGAACGAGGCGTGTACTTCCCAGTAGTCACGCGATTTGAAGTCGCGGATTTTCTGTTCGCGCTCGACCAGTACCGCGAGGGTCGGTGTCTGCACACGGCCCACCGTAGTCAGATAGAAACCACCTTCTTTACTGTTGAACGCGGTCATCGCGCGTGTGCCGTTGATGCCGATCAGCCAGTCGGCTTCCGAGCGGCAGCGCGCGGCATCGGCCAGCGCGAGCATGTCCTTGTCGTCGCGCAGGCTGGCAAAACCGTCGGTAATCGCGCCTTGCGTCATTGATTGCAGCCACAGGCGTTTGACCGGTTTTTTGCTCCCCGCGTGCTGCGCGATCAGGCGAAAAATCAGTTCGCCTTCGCGCCCGGCGTCACAGGCGTTGATGAGTGAGTCAACATCCTTGCGCTTGATGAGCTTGGTGAGCAGGCGCAGACGCTCGGCGCTTTTTTCGATCGGCCGCACATCAAAGTGCGGCGGGATCACCGGCAGATGCGCGAAGCTCCATTTGCCGCGCTTGACTTCATATTCTTCCGGTGCGGCGATCTCGACCAGATGACCGACTGCCGAGGACAACACGTAAGTGTCCGATTCGTAATAGTCGGCGACCTTCTTGAAACCGCCGAGCGCGCGCGAAATGTCGGTGGCAACCGATGGTTTTTCCGCGATGATAAGTGCCTTGCCCATGTATTTTTTTGCCTGGTAACCGCAGCGAACAGAGTGTGTTTCGAAGTTCGATGAATTGAATGGCCGGGAGTTCAAACGCGCTGGAAAAGCGTGGCAGACCCCGGCAAGGGGCGAGAGTCTATAGTGTGCGGCTTGGAAAATGCAAGTGATTGTTTGGAGGCTGCATTCGAATGCGGCCCCAAGCACAGCCGGCAAACCGTTGCGGCACAAGAGTTTTCAGGGTGTTGTGAAAATTTGTTGCCGCAATATCGCGAACCGCTGCGCAGCGGTGAGAGCGCCACACCAGCAAAAGGCGCGCTTCGCAGGGATATTTTGCAGCATCTTCGGTCGATAGGCTGTATATGAACAACGGGCTATTGCCATGCACGCGCATCGTCGTCCGGCAGCAATTCTTCGAGGGCAAGCGTGTCCAGTTCTGTGCCTTCTGCCCACAACACGATGAGTACGATGACGCGCAGTTGATCGACATCGGGCGCGCCGTGCGGCAACACCTGCGCACGCTCGATGATGATTTCGCGCTCGATCGCGTCGACGATTCCGCGCTCTTCCAGAAACGCCAGATAGCCGCGGCATTCGGATGAAAGCGCGCGCGTCTCGGCAGCAGTGTAGGCATGAAAGGAAGTGCGTTCGCCGAAAGAGTCAGGCAGGCGCGTGCCTTCGTCATCGGCAAGGCCCATTAACCACGCCAGAGCGTCGTCAATGTCTTCTTCATCAAAACCGGCGGCGCGCAATTTGAGCGCGAGCGTGTCCGGGTCGGGGCATGACTCGCAATCAAACCAGGTTTGGTAGAGGTGAATCAGGACATCGAACACGCGTATGGCTACCTCGTGATCCGCTGCACCAGGCCGCCGGGGAGTTGCGCGATGTGGCCGTCGAGTTCCAGTTCGAGCAACTGCGCGGTCAATGCCGCCGCATCCATTCCGGTGCGTGCGCCGAGCGAGTGGACCGCGACCGGGTCGTAGCCCAGGGTTGCGAGCAGGGCAGCGTGGGCGGTTCCGGTTGCTGCGCCTGCAGAACGCGTGGTGTCCAGTGCGCCCGCCGTGGGCGGAGTACCCCACGTGACCACCGCACCGGCGACGCCGGCTCCGCTTGTGGCGGCCGGTGCGAGCGCATCCCCTGCGGCCGCAGCATCACGCATGCCCAGCTCTTCCAGAATATCTTCTACCGAGTCCACCAGTTTGGCGCCCTGTTTGATCAACTGGTGGCAACCCTTGGCCAGCGGTGAGTGAATCGAACCGGGCAGGGCAAACACATCGCGCCCCTGCTCGCCGGCCAGACGCGCGGTAATCAGCGAGCCGCTCCGAAGCGCCGCTTCAATCACCAGCACGCCCTCGGACAGCCCGCTGATGATGCGGTTGCGGCGCGGGAAGTTCGCGGCGTTGGCCGCTGTGCCGAGCGGAAACTCGCTGACGATAAGACCGGTAGCCGCAATGCGATGGGCGAGATCGCGGTTGCGCGCCGGGTACACAATGTCAGCGCCGGTGCCGATCACCGCAATCGTCGATCCCGCCCCGGCAAGACCGCCCAAGTGTGCGGCAGTGTCGATCCCCAATGCCTGCCCGCTGACAATGCACAAGCCGGCGCGGCTTAACGCGGCGGCAAAGCTCTCGGCGTTGGCGATGCCTTGCGCCGTGGCATTGCGGCTGCCGACGATGGCGATGGCGCGGCGCGCGAGCAGTGCGCGTTGACCCTTGAGATAGAGCAGCGGCGGCGGGTCGGGCGCGTCAAGCAAGGCACGCGGGTAGTCCGCGTCAGCGAGCGTGACGATGTGGTTTTCTTCGGTCTCCTCCCAGCGCAGTGCCACCGCTACCGCTGCGTTGATGGCTTCGTCGTTTAACGCAGCGCGCAGCCGCGCCGCATTGCCCTCCCCCGCCGCCTGCGCGAGGGTGGCGTGCGGTGCCGCAAACACCTGATCCGGCAGGCCGCAAGCGCCCAGCAGCTTGCGAATCGTCGCATCGCCAATGCCGGGGATCAGGCACAGGCGCAGCCAGGTGGCGAGGTCAGGATCGGCAGAGGGCATGTGAGTGTGTCAAAAAGGCGCGGGGGAAATGAAAAGGGCGCGAACATTCGCGCCCTTTTCATTCTAACGGAGGCGGATCAGGGCTTGCGCGCCACGTCCCCTGTTTTGATCGGCTGAGTCGCACTCATCACCAGCGCGTATGAGACCTTGTCGAACACACGAAACACAAACAACAGACCATTGCGCTCGTCAGGGAGTTTCACCAGATCACCGGTGCGCTGCAGGGCGTCAGAGCGATCCTTCACAGTCTCGCCATAGGTGTAGAGCGCCAGCACATGGCCCAGCTCCACACCATCGCGCTTGCCCTTCGAGATGGTAATGATCTGCTTGCTGCCAGCCTCGTTGACGCCGCCGTAGGTGGAGAGCACGCGCGCACGGATATCGCTCTGTGGTGCGCGCGGCTGATAGTCCACCAGCAGTGGCGCGGCCGTCGGGATCAAACGGTCACCTGAGCCGATTTCCTGTTTCGAATCAGTGATGCGGAAGGTCATCGGCGAGGTCTTGCGCTCAAGCTTGGCCGTGCCAAGAAAGGTCGCCTCATAGCCCAGGGTTTCTTTGGTCTCGGGATCGATGAAGGCCTTGCCCGGCCGGTACACTTGCCACGACGGCACGCTGTCCGGCACATCGCCTGACACATAAGCCAAGTCGTTGGTGCCCAAATAGACGCGCCCTTGCTGGGTGGCAATGATTTTGGGCGCTTTGGCCATCCCGCCTTCGTCCACCACCAATGGCGCGGCCAGAAAGGGTTCGATGACGCTCGGCGGGATCGCCGGGACGGCCTCGGAGTCTTTGCCGCTGCGCACACGCGGCTCGACTTTGACGGTAGCCAGACGCAGGCGCGGCGTCGTGCCTGAGCGATCGAGCACCAGCACGTTGCCGGGGTATATGCGGTTTGGGTTTTTAATGTCGGCCTTGTTCGGCTCCCACACATCCGGCCAACGATAGGGGTCTTGCAGGAAGCGGCCGGAAATGCCCCATAGCGTATCGCCGGGTACCACCACATAGCGGTCAGGTGCGGTGGCGGACAATTTGGGCGCGCCAGCTTGTGCCCACGCTGCGGTGATCGGTGCCGCCAGCAATCCGGCCAGCAATACTGTTAGCAATCCCTTGCGCATACGCCCTCTCCTTGTAGCAGCGCTTTCTGGGCCAAATCCGACGCGGATTCCGGCGCGAAGCTGTGCATTGTGCTGCTGATTACCGCTAAACTGTAGCATGTTGCCGTTACTTGACTTGGCAGATACGCTTGTTGCGTACGTCCACCCGGCTTTCGCCAAATACAAACCTACCGCAAAAATCGCAAAATTGATGCACTTTGGCGGGCAACCCGGTCACCCGAGGCAAGCGACACGGCATCGCCAACCGGCTTGCCGCCCGCATTCCAACGAAGCGGCACCCGGCTGGCACCGGTCTTTTTACAAATTCAGATTAAATGTAGCACCCAATGGCATTGATTAGCAAGCGTTTTTTCCTTTCTTACCCTCAACCTTTTCCGTCCTGTTTGCATATTTGCAACACCCCGATTCATGGCCATTCTGACGATTTTGACCTACCCTGACACGCGGTTGCACAAAATAGCCGCGCCTGTCACCGAGTTTGACGGCGCCCTCAAGAAGCTGGCCGGCGACCTGGCCGAAACCATGTACGCCGCCCCTGGCGTCGGCCTCGCTGCCACCCAGGTCAATGTACACAAGCGCGTTATCACCATCGACACGTCGGAGACCCACGACGATTTGCTGGTGCTGGTGAACCCGCGCATTGTCCGGGAGAACGGCCGCCATGTTTACGAAGAAGGCTGTCTGTCGGTACCGGGCGTGTATGAAGAGGTCGAGCGCGCCGAGCACATCGAGTTTGAATACCAGGATGTCACGGGTGCCGTGCAGCGCCGCTCGGCCACCGGCCTGCTCGCGGTGTGCGTGCAGCATGAGATGGATCACTTGAAGGGCAAGGTGTTTGTCGAGTATCTGTCGCGCCTCAAGCAGTCGCGCATTCGCGCCAAGATGGAGAAAGACGCGAAGAAGAAGGTTGCGTGAAGGGCGCGAGCCGAGCGTGCCCGGGTGTTGCGTGTGAGCGCCGAACGCGACAATCGCGCCTGTTTCACCTATGACCGCCTTGCCCACAGTTATATTTGCCGGCACGCCACCTTTCGCGGCGGCGGCCCTGGAAGCCTTGCTGGCTGCGGGTTTTCACGTGCCGCTGGTGTTGAGCCAGCCCGACCGGCCTGCCGGGCGCGGCATGAAACTCGCGCCCAGTGCGGTCAAACAAGTGGCCCGCGCGCACGGGATCGACGTGTTTCAGCCAGCTTCGCTCAAGTCCGACGCGGCTGCGGTGGAGCGGTTGCGCGCCACCCCGCATGACGTGATGGTGGTGGCCGCATACGGCTTGATGTTGCCGCGCGCCGTGCTCGACATTCCTCCGCGGGGCTGCCTCAACATTCACGCGTCGCTGCTGCCACGCTGGCGCGGTGCCGCACCGATCCAGCGCGCGATTGAAGCGGGCGACAGCACCACCGGCGTATGCATCATGCGCATGGAGGAGGGCCTCGATACCGGGCCAGTGCTGCTGCGTGCTGTGGTGGACATCGATGCAACGGACACTGCGGCAACCCTGCACGACAAGCTGATGCAAGCCGGTGCGCATGCCATTGTCAAGGTCTTGCGGCGCGATGCTGCACTGAGCGCGACGCCGCAAGCAGACGATGGCGTCACCTACGCCGCCAAGATCACCCGCGAAGAAGCCGCGCTCGACTTCCATCAGGACGCGCCGCAACTCGCGCGCAAGCTGCGCGCGTTTGATCCTTTTCCCGGTTGCAGCGCGCGCATGGCTGGCATCGTCATAAAGCTATGGGCCGGAGAAGCCCTCGCACCAAGGGTTTCCGGATCAACGACTGAAGAGGCGCATCCACCAAGGGCTTCAGAAGAGCAGGCCGCGCCGGGTACCACACCGGGCACCATTCTCGAAGCAAGCGATGCCGGTGTCGTGATCGCTTGCGATCGCGGCGCCTTGCGCGTCACCCAGTTGCAAAAGCCCGGCGGCAAGCGTTTGCCCGCGCGCGCATTCCTGCAAGGGTTTCCGCTGCGCGCCGGCGAGCGCTTCGATTGAGGGTGTGGCATGACGCTTGATCCGGCGGCCTCCAGTTCAGGCGCAATCGCGCCACAAATCCCGGCTGCCACGCGCCTGTCGGCCAATCTCGCGCAGGCCCTCGGTGCAGCCGCTACCGCACTGGCACGCGTCGCACGTGGCAGCGCCCTCGACCGCGCGCTCGACGCCACCTCGGGCACACTCAACCCCGCCGAGCGCGCTGCTGCACAGGACATCGCTTACAGAGCCTGCCGCCGCCTCAATCTGCTCGACGCAATTGCCACGCAGCTGATGAGCAAGCCCAACGCCGAGGTGGATCATCTGATCCGCGCCGCATTGAGCGAGCTGATTGACCACGGCGGCGAACGCGCCCACACCATCACCGATCAGGCAGTGGTCTGCGCAGCGGGTATTGCACAAGGCGCGTTCAAGGGCCTGGTCAACGGCGTGCTGCGCCGCTTCCTGCGTGAGCGCGAAACCATGGTCCCTGCACTGCTGACTGATGAAGCGCTGCGGCTCGCCTATCCGCGCTGGTGGATCGACCGGGTGCGCGATGCCTGGCCCGCACATTGGCTGCCGGTGCTCGACGCTGGCAATCACGCGCCCGCGATGACGTTACGGGTCAACTTGCGGCGCAGCAGCGTTGAGAACTATGCCGCCACGCTTGACGCAGCAAGGATCGCCGCGCATCGCACCGGGCCCGCGGCGCTCACGCTCGAGCGCGCAGTGCCGGTGGCACGTCTGCCCGGCTTTGCTGAAGGGCTGGTGTCGGTGCAGGATCTCGGTGCGCAGTGGGCCGGGCATCTCGTGGCGGCGTCACTGCCAGCCATGAGCGCGGCGGCTCCAGGTGCGGCAACAGCGGATCCTCACGTACCAATCCTGACACCCGCGCGCATCCTCGATGCCTGCGCCGCGCCCGGCGGCAAATCCGCCCATTTACTCGAACTGTTCGACTGCGCCCTGACCGCGCTCGACAACGATTCCCAGCGCCTCGACACCGTCCAGCGCAACCTCAGCCGCCTCGGCCTTGATGCCGATTGCCGCGCGGCCGATGCCTCCAAACTCGATGCCTGGTGGGACGGCGTGCCCTTCGACTTCGTCTTGCTCGACACGCCCTGCACCGCCTCCGGCGTGGTGAGCCGCCACCCCGACGGCAAGTGGCTCAAGCGCGCCAGTGACATTACGCAGTTGGCCCGCATTCAACGCCGCCTGCTCGATGCGTTGTGGCGCACCGTGAAGCCCGGTGGTACATTGCTATATGCGACCTGCTCGCTGTTCCCAGCTGAAAATGACCGGCAATTCGAGGCATGGCTCAGTGCCCATCCCGATGCGCAGCAGTGCCCCCTCCCCATTGCGTACCCCTCCCTCAGACCGCATGCATTGCAATGGCATGGCGGCCAGTTGCTTCCCAGCGCGCGGCATGGCGGATTTTTTTATGCGCTGGCGCGCAAAGCTTGAGTCCTGCGCGCCGCGCGGCGCAATGACGTTTGTGCTGGGCGGGCTGCTCGCGCTAATGCTGAGCGCAGCGCCTCACGTTGCCCACGCCGACCCCATGGAAGTGCGCGAAGCCCGCCTCGAAGCGCAAGACGATGGCTGGGTATTCCGGGGGGAGTTTGCGCTCGAACTCTCCAGCCGACTCGAAGAAGCCGTCAGCCGCGGTGTACCGCTGTACTTTGTGGTCGAGTTTGAACTGACGCGCCCGCGCTGGTATTGGCTGGACGAAAAAGCCGTGACTGCCAGCCAGACCTACCGGCTCTCGTATCATGCCCTCACGCAGTCCTACCGGCTGTCGGCGGGTTCGCTCTACCAAAGTTTTCCCACGCTCAAGGAAGCGCTGCGCCTGCTCGCGCGACCGCGCGTGCCTGCGTTCGATCGTCAAAAGGTGGCGCCTGGTGAGAACTATGTGGCGCAGGCGCGCATGCGTCTGGATGTGGCGCAATTGCCCAAGGCATTCCAGATCAATGCGCTGACCAGCCGTGAATGGACGCTCGAATCAGAGTGGAAGAAGTTTCCGTTCCGCCTGGAGGCACCCTGATGAACTCGCGTGCCCTGCGGTATGTGCTGGTCGGTGCGTTCGCGCTGGCCGGCGTGCTGTTGTTTTTGCTCGCCACCGCGAGCGCCAATACCGAGCGTTTCGCGCAACACTATTCGCTGCTATTGGCGCTCAACGCCGTGATCGCAGTGGCCATGTTCGGCGTGGTCAGCTATCTGCTGGTGCGGCTGTGGCGGCGGCGGCGCGCGCAGGAGTTCGGCACTGGCCTCGCGGCGCGGCTCACGCTGTTGTTCGCGCTCATGGCCATCGTGCCGGGGACGTTGGTCTACACCGTGTCGGTGCAATTTTTGTCGCGCTCGATTGAGTCGTGGTTCAACGTCAAGGTCGAAAAAAGCCTGGAGTCCGGCATCACACTGGCGCGCGCAACACTCGACTCGATGTTGCAGGACGTGACGGGGCGCACGCGTCTGATGGCGCTCGAACTGGCTGACGTGCCCGATGCGTCGGCCGGTGCCTTGCTCGCGCGAATGCTTGAGCAGACTGGATTGCAGGAAGCGTCCGTGTTCACCGCTTCGGGCCGCTTGATTGCGTCCTCGGGTGCTTCAGCCTCCCGGCTCTCGCCCGAGTTGCCCGAACCGCAGATCATGCGCCAAGTCGCTCAGGGGCGTGGTCATGCTGGCGTAGAGAGTGCGTTTTCGAAAGCCGGTGAAGGCACGCGCGCTGAAGAAAAAACGTCGTTGCGCATGCGTGTCGTCGCGCCGATTGCCGCACGCGCTCTCGGCACCGAGCCACGCATGCTGCAGGTGTTACAAATGGTGCCTGAGCAACTCACAACGAGTGCAGAAAACGTGCAGGCTGGCTATCGCGACTACTCCGAACTCTCGTTGTCGCGCAAGGGCCTGCGTGACATTTACACCGTGACGCTCACGCTCACGCTGTTGCTGGCACTGTTTGCGGCAGTCGCCGCCGCGTTTTATCTTTCCGCGCGCCTCGCTGCCCCGCTTTCATTGCTGGCGCAAGGAACAGCAGCGGTCGCGCAGGGCGACTACACCCCCATCGGTGAGATCGCCGGCAGCGATGAGCTCGGTGTGCTGACCCAATCATTCTCGCGCATGACACGCCAGCTCGACGATGCGCGCGCCAGCGTGGGGCAAAAGCAGAGTCAACTCGAATCGGCCAAGGCCTATGTTGAAAACATTCTTGCCAGTCTTACCTCGGGCGTGCTGGTGCTCGACGCGAACATGAAACTCGCGACGGCCAACCAGAGCGCAGAGACCATCCTGGGCTTTGATGCTGCCGTCGCGCAGTGGCAGGCGTTCGCTACCTTGCCGGGCCTGGCACCGTTCGCCGCGCAGTTGAACGAAGCCTTTGCGCGCGAAGGCAACAAGACCTGGCAGCGCCAGATGGATTTTGAGCGCGTGTCTGACATTGGCGAAAAAGTGCAGCGCGTGCTGTTGGTGCGCGGCACCCGCCTCACCGTGGGCGATGGGCAGGGCTGCCTCGTGGTGTGCGATGACATCTCGGCCCTCGCATCGGCGCAGCGCTCTGCCGCCTGGGGCGAAGTGGCGCGCCGCCTCGCGCACGAGATCAAGAACCCGTTGACGCCGATTCAACTCTCGGCCGAGCGCATGCAGATGAAACTGGCGAGCAAGCTGCCCGCGCCCGAAGCCGAGATACTGTCACGCGGCACCAGCATGATCGTCAACCAGGTGGCTGCGATGCAGCGCATGGTCGATGACTTCCGCGATTACGCGCGCACTCCGCCGGCGGTGCTGCGCGCGCTGGATCTCAACGCCTTGATTCGCGATGTACTCGGTCTCTACGAGCAGGCCGCCGCACGGCCGCTGGCGCAGCTCGCAGACAGCCTGCCGCGCGTTACCGGTGATGACGGCCAGTTGCGGCAGGTGATTCACAACCTGCTGCAAAACGCGCAGGACGCGGTGGCCGCGGCCGCTGCGCCCACGGTGACGATTGAAACCGCAGCACTGCTCGAAGGCGTCAGACTGACCGTGAGTGACAACGGCCCCGGCTTTCCGCAGCGCATCATGGCCAGCGCATTCGAGCCTTACGTGACCACCAAGGCCAAAGGCACCGGCCTCGGGCTGGCCATCGTCAAAAAAATCGTCGATGAACACCAAGGCACGATTGAGTTGACCAACCTGCCAGGCGGCGGTGCTTCTGTCGTCATCTCCTTGCGTGCTGCCGCGCGTACGGCGGCCGCTACTGCCCCCGCCGCTGCAACCCCGCATCCACCACTGGCTGCAACGGACGCATCGATCCCAGGCTCCGCAACGGACGCCATTGCGCCGCGCGCCACTCCATAAACGCATGCCGTAGAATAAGCGCGCAGCAAAGGACAACATGGCAAACATACTGGTCGTTGACGACGAAATCGGCATTCGCGAATTGCTCTCGGAGATCCTCGCGGACGAAGGGCACAGTATCTTTTTGGCCGAGAATGCAGCCCAGGCGCGCGAAGAGCGCCGCAAGAATCCGCCCGATCTTGTATTGCTGGACATCTGGATGCCCGACACCGACGGCGTCTCGTTGCTCAAGGAGTGGGCCGCCAGCGGCCTGCTGACGATGCCGGTGTTGATGATGTCGGGCCACGCCACTATCGACACCGCAGTGGAAGCGACGCGCATCGGCGCACTTGATTTTTTGGAAAAGCCGATTGCCCTCGCGAAATTGCTGGCCTCGGTGAAACGGGCGCTCGCGGTGCCGGCTGTTTCCGCTGCGGCGCCCGCCGCCACGCCGGCAGAACCGGAAGAACCGGCAGCACCGATGCCCCTGCCGACGGTGAATGGCCTGTCACTCGATCAGCCACTGCGCGAAGCGCGCGATGCCTTCGAGCGCAGCTACTTCGAATATCACCTCGCGCAGGAAAAAGGCAGCATGACACGCATCGCCGAGAAGACCGGACTGGAGCGCACCCATCTTTACCGCAAGCTCAAGGCACTCGGCCTGACGGTGGGTGGACGCCGGGGTGACGAACGCGCAGCCGCAAAGGATGGCGAGTAGCGGCCTTTGTCATCCCGCAGGATGATGGCCGCGTTGAATGCAAATGCAGCCGGGTTTCGCCAGGTTTGGCTTGAAACTGTGTATCTGGCCCCGATCTGGTTGCGTACCGGTAACACCTTGCGGCAATGCGCCGCGTCCTTCGGGAGCCGCCATGGAACATCCTGCATTAGTAACCGCCATTTCTTCGTCCACTGCACCGCAAGCGGAGCTGGCGATGAACGTATTGTTCAACGGCGTGCGCTACTACGTGGCTGAAATTGGCAGCGCGCCAATCGGTGACGTGCCATCCGGTGGAGCCACGTTGGGTGGTGCGGATAGTGCGGATGGTGCGGGTGTTGCGGGTGTTGCGGGTGTTGTGGCGGGTGCGCGATCGGGACCGCACGGTTTTGAGGTGGTCAACAAGCACACCGGACACGGTGCCTTCCTCGACGGCGCGGTTGCCGAAAAAATGCGCACCTCGTTTCACGCCTTCGTATTGCAGCACGGCGGGCAGGTTTCGGCGGATCAGGTCGACGACTTCATCAGTGACTACGACGCGCTGCTGGTGCAGCGTGTGGTGTATCACTGAAAACGGTTGTCACCGAAGATGCAGGCTGGCCGGACGCACCACACCCGGCGCGTAAAATGCTTTTTTGTTCCCCGTGCGCCGCACTGCGGCGCGCGCCGTGCGCGTGTCCACGCCTCCTGCTTCACCCGCGCCCCCACCGCAGCCAGCGTCTCCTAGGCTGTCCGCGCAGCGCCCCTCGATCCTGTTGCTGGCCGCGCTCTCGACTGTAGGCCCGTTCTCCATCGACACCTTTCTGCCCGCGCTGCCTGCGCTGGCGGCGGGCTTGCACACCAGCACCTTGCAGGCGCAGCAGGCGCTCTCCGCCTATCTCATTGGCTTCGCACTGATGAGCTTGTGGCACGGTGCCATTTCCGATGCATTGGGACGGCGCCCGGTGGTGCTGGTGTCGATGGCGGTCTACGCGGCGGCGGCGCTTGTATGCACTGCTGCGCCATCGATTGAGGTGCTGATTGGCGCTCGCCTAGTGCAGGGCTTGTCGGGCGGCGCCGGCTTTGTCATCACACGCGCCATCGTTCGCGACTGCTTCGAAGGTGTCGCCGCGCAGCGCATGCTCTCCAACGTGATGGTGATTTTCGCCATTGCCCCCGCGATAGCGCCGATGCTGGGCGGCTATCTCGATACCTGGTTCGGCTGGCGCAGTGTGTTCGGCTTCATGCTGGCCGCATCGGTAGCGCTGTGGCTGTGGCTCTGGCTGGCACTGCCTGAAACGCTCGCCGCTGCGCAACGGCGGCCGCTGCATCCGTTGCCGCTGGCGCGCGCATATGTGCAGGTCTTCACGCGGATGGAGTTTGGCTTGCTCGCAAGTTGTCTGGCCTTCAATTTCTCGGCGTTTTTCATCTACATCATGGCCTCGCCCGCCTTCGTGATCGATCATCTAAAGATGACCGGGACGGATTTTGGCTGGCTGTTCATCCCCGCCATCGGCGGCATGATGCTGGGCAACCGCATCGTCAACCGCTATGCCGGACGCATCAGCGCGCGACGCATGGTGGCGCTCGGCTTTGCGGTGATGGGCGTTGGTGTCGGTATCAACCTGTTGCTGCAATTCACGCTCGTGCCGCGACTGGCGCCGGGGTCATGGCTGACCTTCATCTCGATTGCGCCGATTGCAATCGCGGCAGCCGGGCAGTCGCTCATTACGCCAACGGTGCAAATCATGCTGATGGATTTGTTCCCCGACCGGCGCGGCATGATGTCGTCTTGCCAGGGGTTCACGCAAGTGCTGGTGTCGGCGCTCACTGCCGGCGTGGTGGCGCCGCTCTTGTCCGGCAGTGCTCAGCATTTGGTGCTCGGCGCCGTGGCGTTCTATCTATCGGGTCTTGCATTTTGGGTGGCCTACCGGTGCACACGGCCCGCAACGGCGCGCGGCGAATAAGCAGCGACAAGCTATGAAGAGGCGGCGAGCAAGCGTGGTGCCCGCCGGGCTGGCTTAGACAGTGCGCCGACACTGCTGCACCAGCACCCCAACTGTCTACAACTGCTCCCACGGCAAGCCATCGACACGCCAGCCATTGAGCGTGTTGCGGTGAAAGTGCTCGTCCAGGTCACCCTCAAAACCGTACAGCACGTTGGTGACGTCGGCGAAGCCGTCTTTTTCGAGCGCAGCGCCGGCGTCGAGGGTGCGCTTGCCCGAGCGGCAAATCAGCAACACGGGCTTGTCTTTGGCGCCGGTCTCACGCAACACGTCGCGCGCAAAGTGCGGGTTGGCTTCCCAGTCCGGCGGCTCGTGCCACGGCACGTGAACCGCACCCACCGGATGCCCGACATAAAAAAACTCCATCTCGGTGCGGCAATCGATCAGCACCGCTTCCGGATGGGTTTGCAAATAAGCGTGCGCCTCGGCGGGCGTCAAGTGTTTCATGTCTGGCGGGCACCGCGCTAGGGCTGCGGCGTATCAGCATATTAGAAACAAATTATAGGCTTGACTGCGTTGCCGCAGCATGTGCGCGGCGCAGGCGTTCGCGGCTCTTCGTCAGGTGGGTGCGCATCGCATTGCGCGCGGCATCGGCGCGCTGGGTAGCGATGGCGTCGTAAATGCTTTCGTGTTCACCGCAGACGCGCTGCAAGTAGACAGTGCGGTCTTCGCGCGCCAGGTTTGCCGTGTTGACCCGCGTGCGCGGGATGATCATCGTGCCCAGATACTCCATCAAGTGGGCGAAGTAGCGGTTGCCGGTGGCCTCGGCAATGTGCAGATGAAATGCGAAATCAGGTTTGATGGTTTCGCCACCTTGCGCAATGCTCCGCGCAAATGCATCGCAATCACGGCGCAGGCGCTTGAGTTGGGCGGCAGTGCGGCGCTCTGCCGCAAGGCCGGCCGCCTCCGACTCGAGGCTGATGCGCAATTCCAGCACAGCCAACACTTCGAGCACCGTGCCCAGCTCCGACGCATCGATCAGAAACTTGCCCACCGCGCCCGTTTCAGAAACGAAAGTGCCAATGCCATGCCGCGTCACCACCACGCCTTGTGCCGAGAGCCGGGAGATCGCCTCGCGCACCACCGTGCGGCTCACGCCGTGGGCAGCAATGATCTCGGCCTCAGTGGGCAACTTGGCGCCGAGCGCGATCTTGCCGGTGCGGATTTGCGCGAGCAAACGCTCCACCAATTGATGCGTCAGATTCGCCGGGCGGCGCAACGACGCATCGGATGTTTTGCCGGACACAGTGATCCCCGCGCCCGCGCGGGGCACAGATCGTGCCGGTGAAGTGCTTGACATGGCGGTTGATCCGATTGGATAATGACTGGACAGTTGTATGATGACATATGACTAGCGCAGCAGCAAGCGCTTTCACCAGCCGGCTTTCGCCGGTCAGCCGCTCTTTCCTTCGCGAATTGGCATTTGCGTTTCGCCCCTACTTAAAACCCTTTCACCACTCACATGACTGCTCGCCCTTTCAATCGCCTGCTGCTCACCGGTGCTGCCGGTGCGCTTGGCCGCGTACTGCGCACCAGCCTCAAGCCTCTCACCGCGACTTTGCGCCTCTCCGATATCGCAGCGATGGGGGCGGCCGGTGCGAACGAAGAAGTCGTTCAATGCGACCTCGCCAATGAAGCGGGCGTGCATGCGCTGCTGGCCGGTGTCGATGCGGTCGTCCACATGGGCGGCATTTCGGTGGAAGGGCCGTGGCCGCCGATCCTCGCGGCCAACATCATCGGGTTGCACAACCTGTACGAAGGCGCGCGCATCCAAGGCGTCAAGCGCATCATCTTCGCCAGTTCCAACCACGCGATCGGCTTCAATCCGCGCACCCGCCGCATTGACGCAACTGATCCGATGCGCCCTGATGGCAACTACGGGGTGTCAAAGGCGTTCGGTGAGTCGCTGTCGCGTTTTTACTGGGATCGCTACGGCCTGGAGACGGTGTGCCTGCGCATCGGCTCGTCCTTCCCGGAACCCAAAGACCGGCGCATGCTCATTACGTGGCTGTCTTACGCCGACATGTCAGAGCTGGTGCGCTGTGCGCTGACCGCGCCCAAGGTCGAGCACACCATTGTGTTTGGCATGTCCAACAATCGCGACAGCTGGTGGGACAACAAACATGCCGCCCATCTCGGCTTTGTGCCCAAGGACAGCGCCGAGCCGTTTCGCGCGCGCATGGAGGCGCTGCCGCCAGTGGATCCCAATGATCCGGCAGAGCGTTTTCAGGGGGGAGGCTATGTCAAGATGGGGCCGTATACCCCGTGAGGAGTGCCGGCATGGCTGAACCAACTCCCTTGACCTTCTCCGCGCCGCGCGGCGATCTGCGCGTCGCCGCAAGCGGCGACTGTGTAAGCCATTGGCAGCCCCTACCGGCCAATGGCTACGCCGAGACGATTCTGTGTCCGGACAACATCAACACCGTGCACCCCTTCTCGATGGGCCGCCAACTGCTGCCACCCGGTGGCCGTGTGCGCCTGCATTCGCATGAGCAGGCCGAAGAAGTACTCTACGTGCTTGCGGGCGGCGGCACAGCCGAAATCGAAGGTACGACGCATCGCATGCTGCCCGGCACGACGCTCTATCTCGGTCACAACCGCGTGCATACGTTTTTGAATGACGGCACGGAGGATTTGCAGTGGCTGTGGTTTTTCATGCCTGGCGGGCTGGAGACTTTTTTTGCGGCGATTGGTCCTGAGCGCAAAGTAGGTGACCCCACACCCCCGCCATTCGCACGTCCGGCCAACATCGCCGAGATTGAAGCGCGCACCGTCATCAAAACCTAGTTCAGACCAGGCTCATGGGCAAACCGAGACTTGAAGGAAAAACAGCCGTCATTACCGGCGGCGCATCGGGGATCGGCCGCGCGACTGCGGAACTGTTTGTCGCCGAAGGCGCACGCGTCATCATCGCCGACGTCAATCTTGAGGCCGCGCATGCCGCATGCGCCGAACTCGGCAATGCTGCACACGCGGTTGCCTGCGACGTAGCCGTGTCTGCCCAGTGCAAAGCCTTGATGGAAGCGGCCGAGAAGCATTTTGGCAAGCTCGACATCCTGATCAACAACGCCGGCCTCGGTTCGCTCGGCTCGGTGGTGACGACCGACGAAGCCGTGCTCGACAGAATTCTCGCGGTGAACGTCAAGGGCGTGTTCATGTGCGCCAAGTACGCCGTGCCACTGATGATCAAACACGGCGGCGGCGTGATCGTCAACACTGCGAGCAATGTCGCCAGCGTGGGCCTGAAAGATCGCGCCGCCTACGTCGCCTCCAAGGGTGCAGTAGCGGCTTTGACCCGTTCGATGGCACTCGACCATGTCGATGACAACATCCGCGTCAATTGCGTCGCGCCCGGCGTGACCATGTCATCCTACTTCGACAAGATGCTCAAGGAAGTTCCCGACCCGGTGGCGTTTCGCAAGACGCTCGATGCACGCCAGCCGATGGGGCGCACCGGCAAGCCTGCCGAGATTGCCTATGCGATTCTTTATCTCGCGTGCGATGAATCTTCATTTGCCACCGGCTCCATGCTGACGGTGGACGGCGGGGCGATTGCGATTTGAAAGCATTGCAAAGGTTTGATTTGTTTTGCGCGAGCGGCGCATTTCCGCTCAACACCGCTTCATCCACAACAGGAGACAGACCATGAAAAGACGTGACGTGATTCGCGCCGGGGCCGCAGCCGCAGCCGCCACAATCGCCGCAGCCGCAAACTTGCCAGCAAACGCCCTTGCACAGGCCAAGGTGGTTTGGAAGGCCACCGACGTTCATCCACTTGGCTACCCCACAGTAGAAGCTATCGTGCGCATGGGCAAGAAACTGGAGACCGCGACCAACGGCCGCATCTCGATCCAGATGTTCCCATCGATGCAGTTGGGCGGCGAGAAGGAAATGATCGAGCAGGCGCAAGTAGGCGCGCTGCAGATAGCGCGTATTTCGGTCGGCGCGATGGGGCCGGTGGTCGACGAAGTCAACGTGTTCAACCTGCCTTTCGTGTTTCGCGACGAAGCGCACATGCGCAAGGTCATCGACGGGCCGATCGGCAACGATCTGCTCGAACGCATGACCAACGGGCCGGGCTCGCGTCTGGTGGCGCTCGGCTGGATGGATGCCGGCACGCGCAATGTGTACGCCAAGAAAGCAGTGACTGCGCCCGGCGACCTCAAGGGCATGAAGATCCGCATGATGGGCAACCCGCTGTTTGTCGAGACCATGAACGCGATGGGCGGCAACGGCGTGGCGATGGGTTTCAACGAGCTGTTCTCGGCCCTGCAAACCGGCGTGGTCGATGGCGCAGAGAACAACCCGCCGACGTTGCTGGCGCAAAACCATTACACCGTCAGCAAGGTGTACAGCCTGACCGGCCATTTGATCATTCCGGAAATTTTTGTGTTCTCCAAGCGCAGCTGGGAGGGCTTGACCAAGGAAGACCAGGCACTGGTAAAAAAACTGTCGCGCGAGGCGCAGATCGAGCAGCGTCAGTTGTGGGATGCCTACACCGTCGAAGCCGAAACCAAGCTCAAGGCCGCCGGCGTACAGTTTGTCAATGCCGACAAGCCGGCGTTCTTCAAGGCTACCCAGCCGATTCGCGACAAATACGGGGCCAAGTACGCTACGCTGATCAAGCAGATTCTCGACACCAAGTAGGTCGCCGAACGGGCGCGTGGCCTGACTCGCTGACTGCGGGCAAGGCTACGCGTGCTTGTTTGTCTTTTTTTTTGTGAAGAATCCGATATGACTGCGAAGCAACGCTATGCGCAGGCGATGGAGTGGCTTTACCTCGCCTGCATCATCCTGTCCGGCACCGCGATGGTGGTGATCACGCTGATTATTCCGTTCGGCGTGTTCATGCGCTACGTGATGAACAACCCGCAGTCATGGCCAGAACCCGCGTCGGTGGTGATGATGGTGATGTTCTCGTTCGTGGGCGGTGCGGCCATCTATCGCGCCAACGTGCACGTAGCGGTCGAGGCATTGCTCAACGCCGTGAGTCCGGTGCAGAAGCGCTTCATGCTGTGGGGCGTCGATGCCTGCATGGGCGCAATGTCGTTGTTCATGGCGATTTACGGTGTGCAGCTATGCCGCATTACCTGGAACCAATCCATGGCGGAGTTTCCCGGCCTGCCGGTGGGCGCGGTGTATTCGCCGATTCCGATTGCCGGGGTGCTGACCTTGCTGTTTTTGATCGAGCGGATTTGGGTCGGTGAGCCGCCCAAAACATCGGTCATGTACAGCGACGCACCAGCCGGGCTGGAGTGAAGGAGCAGACACCATGGACATCCTGATTCTGCTCGGCTCCTTCGCGCTGCTCAGTGCGCTTGGTTTGCCGGTCGCCTATGCACTCGGCCTCGCCGCGATTTGCGCGGCGCTGTGGGTGGATATCCCGCTCGAAGCGATCATGCTCAAAATCTCCGACGGCACGGATGATTTTGCACTGCTCGCGATTCCCTTCTTTGTGCTGGCCGGTGCGATCATGGCTGAGGGCGGCATGGCGGCGCGGCTGATCAATCTGGCGCGCATATTTGTCGGCTTCATTCGCGGCGGTTTGGGCCTGGTCAACATCCTGGCGTCATCGCTTTTCGGTTGCATCTCGGGTTCGTCTGTCGCTGACACTTCGGCGATCGGCTCGGTGATGATCCCGCAAATGGTCAAGGCCGGCTATCCGCGCGTGTTCGCCACCAACGTCACGATTTGCGGCTCGGTGCAGGCGCTGCTGATCCCGCCGTCGCACAACGCTGTAATCTACTCGCTCGCGGCCGGCGGCACGATTTCGGTGGCGCATCTGTTCCTCGCCGGCATATTCCCCGGCCTGTTGTTCGGCCTGTGCCTGATCGGCCTGGTGTTGTGGATCTCGCACAAGCGCGGCTACCCGAAGGGCGAAGCGATCGCGTTGAAAGACGTACCCAAGATCGTCGTCGATGCGCTCTGGGGCCTGGTGACGGTGGTCATCATCATGGGCGGCATTCTCTCGGGCGTGTTCACCCCGACCGAATCGGCGGCAGTGGCGTGCGTCTACGCGTTCCTTGTGACCTTCCTGGTCTATCGCGATTACAAGTGGCGCGACCTGCCGCACATGATCCACCGCGTCGTCAAGACGGTGTCGATGGTGATGATGCTGATCGGCTTCTCGGTCGCCTTCGGTTACATGATGGCGATCATGCAGATCCCCGCCAAGGTCACCTATTTTTTCCTGTCGGTGTCGGAGAACAAGTATGTGTTCCTGCTGCTGGTCAACATCCTGCTGCTGCTGCTCGGCACCTTCATGGATCTCGCGCCAATGCTGCTGATCTGCACGCCAATCTTCATGCCGGTGATCGTCAAGCTGGGTATTGATCCGGTGCATTTCGGCATGATCATGATTTTGAATCTCGGCATCGGCCTGATCACGCCGCCGGTGGGGCCAACGCTGTTTGTCGGGTGTGCGATCGGCAAGGTGACGATGGAAGAAGTCTCGAAGGAGCTATGGCCGTTCTATGGCGCGATGTGCATCGCGTTGCTGCTGGTGACCTATATTCCCGCGATTTCGCTCTGGCTGCCCGGATTGACCAAGTAAAATTAATGGGGTCAGACCCCATTAATTTCATCCGGACTCACCCATGATCGAACTGCGCGACCGCCACAGCACGGGCCCCACCGTGCGCCTGCACGACAACGACAACATCGTCATCGCCCGCGTCGATGTCGGCCTCGGCATGAGCCTGCCCGAAGAAGGCATCACCAGCCGCAGCCAGGTCGGTGCGGGTCACAAGATCGCCAGTCAAAAAATCACCAAGGGCGATCCGATCCGCAAATACGGCGTCACCATAGGATTTGCTGCAAGTGACATCGAGCCGGGTACGCTGATCCACTCACATAACCTTGAATTCCGCGAAACCGTGCGCGACTACGCCTACGCACGCGACTTCAAACCCATCGCGATGGTGCCGGAAGCCGAGCGCGCCTCCTTCATGGGCATCGTGCGCGACAACGGCCAGGTGGCGACGCGCAATTACGTCGGCATCATCTCCACCGTCAATTGCTCGGCTACGGTCGTACACAAGATCGCCGAGTGGTTCACGCCCGAGCGCCTCGCCGCGTATCCCAACATTGACGGCGTGGCCGCTTTTGCACATGGCCTCGGCTGCGGCATGGAGATGACCGGCGAGCCGATGGACTTGCTCCGCCGCACCATGGCCGGCTACATCCGCCACGCCAACCTCGCCGCTGTGCTGGTGATTGGTCTCGGTTGTGAGCGCAATCAAATCTCGGGGCTGCTCGAAGCCGAGGGATTGAGCATCGGCCCGCGCCTCAAGACTTTTGTGATGCAGGAGACCGGCGGCACGCGCAAGACGATTGAAGCCGGCGTTGAGCAAGTCAAGGCCCTGCTCGCAACTGCGAACGCGGTCACGCGCACGCGCGTGCCGGCCAGCCACTTGTCGATTGGCCTGCAATGCGGTGGCTCGGACGGCTTCTCTGGCCTCACTGCCAACCCGGCGCTGGGCGCGGCGATGGACATCCTCGCACGCCACGGCGGCACCGCGATTCTGTCTGAGACGCCGGAAATTTACGGCGTCGAACACACCCTCACCTGCCGCGCCCGCACCAAGGAAGTCGGCGAAAAACTGATCGAGCGCATTCGCTGGTGGAAAGACAATTACTCGGTCGGCCGCGACGTGCAGATCAACGGCAAGGTCAGCCCCGGCAACAACGCCGGCGGCCTCGCCAACATTTTCGAGAAGTCACTCGGCTCGTCGATGAAGGGCGGCACCGGGCCGCTGATGGAAGTCTACAAATACGCCGAGCCGGTCAAGCAGCACGGCCTCGTCTTCATGGACACGCCCGGCTACGACCCGGTCTCGGCCACCGGGCAAATCGCCGGCGGCGCCAACATGATCATGTTCACCACCGGGCGCGGCTCGATGTTCGGCGCCAAGCCGGTGCCGTCGATCAAGCTCGCCACCAACACGCCGATGTACAAACGCCTGATCGAAGACATGGACATCAATTGCGGCGGCGTGATCGACGGCGACGTGACGATGAACCAGATGGGGCAACAGGTTTTTGAGTTGCTGCTGCGGATTGCCTCGGGCGAAAAATCGAAAAGCGAGCTGCTTGGCCTCGGTGACCACGAGTTCGTGCCGTGGCAGATTGGCATTACCGGGTGACGCGCGCGGCAGCGACGCCGCACCCAACTCCGTGATCCGACTCAATCGCGCGGCGCTCGCGCATCTGCATGCCGCGGTGCGGCGTCCGGCCTATGACGTCGATGCCGTCGCCACCGGGATCGTCCATCTCGGCCTCGGCAATTTTCACCGCGCGCATCAGGCAGCCTATACCGATGCCGTGTTGGCAGACGACCCGCGTTGGGGCATTTGTGGCGTGAGCCTGAAGTCGCGCGGCGTGGTCGACGCGCTGCATGCGCAGGGCGGCGTCTATACACTGGTCACCAAAGACACTGCAGGCGCGCAGCCGAGAATCATCGGCAGCGTCCGCGAAGCAATGTGCGCTGCCGGCCAAATGGCAACTGTCGTAGCGCGCATGTCAGCCGCGTCGACCCGGATCGTCTCGCTGACGATTACCGAAAAAGGCTACTGCCATCACCCTGCCAGTGGCCAGCTCAACTTCGCACATCCCGACATCGCCCACGATCTGTACCATGCAGATACGCCAAGAAGCGCTCCAGGAGCCATTCTACGGGCACTTCAAGCCCGACGCGCCCTCACACCAACGGTTTCGGGGCGATTGACCGTTCTGTCCTGCGATAACCTGCCGCACAACGGGCGCACGCTCGGCGCGCTGATGCACGAATTGGCGGCAGCAGTCGACCCCGGCCTGGTGGCGTGGATGCACGACAACGTGACCTTCCCGGCGACGATGGTCGATCGCATCGTGCCGGCGACCACGCCGCAAGACCTGAGCGATACAGAGCGTTTGATTGGCGCGACCGACGCCGCGCCGGTGTTGACCGAGCCGTTCTGCCAATGGGTCATCGAAGACCGGTTCGCCACCGCGCGCCCGCCATGGGAAAACGCGGGGGCGCAATTTGTGGAAGACGTTGCGCCTTACGAGCTCATGAAGCTGCGGCTCCTCAATGCGGCGCATTCTGCAATGGCCTACCTCGGTTACCTGGCCGGGCTCGAGTTCATTTATCAGGTCAGCGCCGACCCGCTGTTCGCGCAAATGGTCGAGCGCCTCTGGCGCGAGGTGATGCCGGCCCTGCCGCGCTTGCCGGTTGACCTGCCGCAATACCAGCGCGACCTGATGGCGCGCTTTCGCAACACGGCGCTGCCGCACCGCACCTGGCAGATCGCGATGGATGGCTCGCAAAAACTGCCGCAGCGGATTCTCGATACCGTGCGCGAGTGCCTCGCCCTGCGGCGCGCCGGCCACGCAACGGTGCCGATCGACACGCTGGCACTGGTGGTGGCGGGCT
Source organism: Burkholderiales bacterium (assembly GCA_031430015.1). Lineage (GTDB taxonomy): Bacteria > Pseudomonadota > Gammaproteobacteria > Burkholderiales > JAEUOS01 > CANJDH01. The sequence continues at coordinate 11,857 of JANPAR010000115.1, read as the reverse complement.
GGATGCGTTACGTCAGCGGCACGGATGAAGCGGGTCAGTCAATTGACGTGCGTGACCCGCTCCATGCGAAGATTGCGCTGATCGCTCGCCAGTCGCGAGGATCACCCGCTGCGCTGTGCGCGGATCTGCTCGGCATTAAAGCGATCTTCGGAGATGATTTACCCCGCGAGCGCGCCTTTACCGACCTCGTAGGGCAGTACCTGCGGGCACTGTTCGCGCGCGGCGTACGCGCCACGCTTGCCGGGCTTGAGTCGTAGCACCGGTTTGGCCTTGCGACCCACCTCATGACCGCTCGCGCTCTGCCAGCGCAGCCGCACTCCAACCTGAGTCCAGTCGCGGCTGACGAGCGTATTAGTGGATTGTCGCTGCCCTTGCCCCGCCCTTGCCCAGATGAAAGCCGCCCTGCTCGCCATCGCCGTACTCAGCCTGCTCGCAGTGCTGGCCGCCGCCTGCGCACCGGTGGCGACCCTCAATGCGCTGACGCCCTCGGATACCCACGTGTTTACGCAAAGCGTGGCCTACGGGCCCGATGCGCGCCAGCGCCTTGACATCTACCAGCCGCGCGCAGCCGCTCCCGCCAACGGTTTCCCGACGGTGGTGTTTTTCTATGGCGGGGCCTGGAATCGCGGCGACCGGGCCGACTACCGGTTTGTCGGCGAAGCCTTGGCGTCGCGCGGCATCCTCGCCATCCTGGCCGACTATCGGCTCTACCCGCAGGTGCGGTATCCGGAATTTCTGCGCGACTCGGCTGCCGCGCTCGCATGGGCGCACGACCAGGCGCCGCGTCTGGGAGGAGACGCGAAGCGCTTGTTTGTGATGGGGCACAGTGCCGGCGCCTACAACGCTGCCATGCTCGCGCTTGACGCACGCTGGCTCGCTCAGGTAAATCTGTCGCCCGCGATGCTTGCAGGCTGGATCGGGCTGGCCGGGCCCTATGATTTTTTTCCGATGACCAATCCAGACGCGCAGCCGGTGTTCTTCCATCCGGCCTACCCGAAGGATTCACAGCCGATCGACTACGCCAGCGCGGCAGCACCGGCAACTTTTCTGGCGGCTGCCGAGACCGACCAACTGGTCAACCCCCAGCGCAATACGCGCCAACTGGCGAAAAGACTCGCCACAGTGGGAGTGGCCGTCACACTCAGGGCCTACGGGAAGCCCGATCACGGCACGCTGATCGGGGCGTTCGCGCGGCCCTTGCGCTGGATCGCGCCAGTGCTCGATGACGTCAGTGCATTCGTGAGAGATCAGGCGCCCACCCGCTAAAATGCGCGCAATGCCGCGCCGCCCTTTGATCCTGCTCGCTGCGCTGCTGCTCGTGGCCAGCGCCGCCGTCCTGTGGTCCCAGGAGTGGCTATCGGTCGAATGGTTGGTCAACCATCGCGACGACTTGATCGCCTTTTGCCACGCCAACATGGGGTTGATGGTGGTGGCCTACGCGGGCACTTTCATTCTATGTGCTGCCCTGTCGGTGCCGGGGGCCGCCGCCACTCTGACGCTGGCGGCGGGCATGGTATTCGGTTTGATCCCCGGCGTCGCGCTGGCAGCGCTCGCGGCTACCGCGGGCGCCACCTGTTCGTTCCTGATCGCGCGCCATTTGCTGCGTGACTGGGTCCACGCGCGGTTCACCCGCATTTTTGCGCTCATCGACCGCGGCATCGCGCGGGACGGCGCGCTTTACCTGTTCATGATGCGTCTGGTGATTGTGTTTCCGTTTTTCATCGTTAATCCGGTCATGGGCCTGACAGACATGCGGGTGCGCACCTTCATGATGGCGAGCCTGCTGGGCATGATCGCCAACACGTTTGTGTGGGTCAACGCCGGCACCATGCTGGCAAAAATGGATTCGCTCGATGACGTCCTGTCGTGGGAGGCGGCGCTGGCACTGGCGCTCATTGGCGTGCTGCCGCTCGCCGTTCGCCACGCCTGGCGACGCTGGTCGCGGCACGAAGCCTAGCGTCGCCGCGAAGCACAAGAGGTAAGTTGGGTGCAATCGGGCAGCGTTATAATGTCCATTCAGCGCCGATTTGACGATCAGCTTGCAGGCGCGGGCAGCCCGGATGGTACTCTGTCAGCGGCGGCCAATAAATATAGCTAAAGCGCGTTCCGCACGAAACACCGCAGACCCGCATTGGCTCCCAAGCTGACGCGGGTTTTTGTTTTTGGCATCGCAGGAATACGGCAATGGAACACCCCTCCCTACACGAGCAATTGACGCTGCTGCTGGGGCAGCGCATTCTTGTGCTTGACGGTGCAATGGGCACCATGATCCAGCGCCACAAGCTCACTGAGGAGCAGTATCGCGGGCAGGGTGGTGCGCCCGGCCAGGGCGGAACGCCCTCCATGTGGGAGCGATTCAAGGACCACTCGCACGACCTCAAGGGCAACAACGAGCTGCTGACGCTGACGCAGCCGCAGATCATCAGCGGCATTCACGAAGCCTATCTCGCCGCCGGCGCCGACATTCTCTCGACCAATACCTTCGGCGCACTGCGCATTGCACAGGCAGACTACAAACTCGACTCCCTGGGCTACGAGCTGTCGCGCGCGGGCGCCGAGTTGGCCAAGGCTGCCTGCCGCAAATTCTCGACGCCGGACCAGCCGCGCTACGTTGCTGGTGCGCTTGGGCCCACGCCCAAGACCGCTTCAATATCGCCCGACGTCAACGATCCGGGTGCGCGCAACGTCACCTTCGATCAACTCGCCGATGCCTACGCCGAGAGCGTGCGCGGCCTGCTCGACGGCGGCGCAGATCTGCTGCTGGTCGAAACCATCTTTGACACCCTCAACGCCAAGGCGGCCCTGTTTGCCATCGATGCGGTGTGCGAAGAGCGCGCACTGACAGGAGTGCGGCGCCCGCCGTTGATGATCTCGGGCACCGTCACCGATGCGTCGGGCCGCATCCTCTCCGGCCAAACCGTCGCCGCGTTCTGGAATAGCGTGCGCCACGCCAAGCCGCTCACGATTGGTCTGAACTGCGCGCTCGGTGCCTCCATGATGCGCCAGTACATCGACGAGTTGTCGGGCATTTGCGACACCTACATCTGCGTCTATCCCAACGCCGGCCTGCCCAACCCGATGTCCGAGACCGGCTTTGACGAAACGCCGGAGACGACCTGCTGCGCTCTCACTGAATTTGCGCTGGCCGGATTTACCAACATCGTCGGCGGCTGCTGCGGCACCACGCCCGAGCACATTCACGCAGTGGCGCACGGCGTGGCCGGCAAGGCGCCGCGCAAGATTCCCGACGTGCCAAAAGTGATGCGCCTCTCCGGCCTCGAAGCGGTGACGATTGACGAGCAATCCCTGTTCGTCAACGTCGGCGAGCGCACCAACGTGACTGGCTCCAAAGCGTTCTCGCGCATGATTTTGAACGGGCAATACAACGATGCCCTCGCGGTAGCGCGTCAGCAGGTCGAAAACGGTGCGCAGGTGATCGACATCAACATGGACGAAGCGATGCTTGACTCGCAAGCGGCCATGGTGAAGTTTTTGAATCTCATCGCCGGTGAACCCGACATCGCGCGCGTACCGATCATGCTCGACTCCTCGAAGTGGAGCGTGATCGAGGCCGGTCTCAAGTGCGTGCAGGGCAAGGCCGTCGTCAACTCGATCTCGATGAAGGAAGGCGAAGCCGAGTTCCGCCGCCAGGCGCGCCTGTGCCTGCGCTATGGCGCAGCGGTGATCGTGATGGCGTTCGACGAAAAAGGCCAGGCCGACACCTACGCGCGCAAGACCGAGATCTGCAAACGCGCCTACGACATTTTGGTGAACGAGGTCGGGTTCGATGCCGCCGACATTGTGTTCGACCCGAACATCTTCGCCATTGCCACCGGCATCGAGGAGCACAACAACTACGCGGTCGATTTCATCGAAGCCACGCGCTGGATTCGCGCCAACCTGCCCTATGCCAAGGTGAGCGGCGGCGTCTCCAACGTGAGCTTCAGTTTTCGCGGCAACGAACCGGTGCGCGAGGCGATCCACACGGTCTTCCTGTATCACGCGATCCAAGCCGGCATGAGCATGGGCATCGTCAACGCCGGACAGTTGGGCGTGTATGACGAGATCCCCAAAGAATTGCGCGACAAGGTGGAGGACGTCGTACTCAACCGCAACAATGCGAATGGCGAGGCGACCGAAGCGCTGGTGAAGTTCGCCGAAAACTACAAATCGGCAGGCAAGGCGAAGGTCGAGGACCTGGCATGGCGCGCCGAGCCGGTCGGCAAACGTTTGGCCCACGCGATGGTGCGCGGCATCACCGACTTCATCGTTGCCGACACCGAAGAAGCGCGCCAGGAAGTGTTCGCCTCCGGTGGCCGCCCGATCCACGTGATCGAAGGCCCGCTGATGGACGGCATGAACATCGTCGGCGACCTGTTCGGTGCCGGCAAAATGTTTCTGCCACAGGTGGTCAAGAGTGCGCGCGTGATGAAGCAGGCAGTCGCGCATTTGATCCCCTTCATCGAAGCCGAGAAGTCAGCCGGTGGTGCCAAGGCCAAAGGGCGCATCGTCATGGCGACCGTGAAGGGCGACGTGCATGACATCGGCAAGAACATCGTCGGCGTGGTGTTGGGCTGCAACAACTTCGAGGTGATCGACCTCGGCGTGATGGTCAGCGCGCAAAAGATCCTCGATACCGCGCGCGAGGTCAACGCCGACATGATCGGCCTCTCCGGTCTCATCACCCCATCGCTCGAAGAAATGGCGCATGTGGCCAAGGAGATGGCGCGTCAGGGCTTCACCATGCCGCTGCTGATTGGCGGTGCCACAACTTCACGCGTCCACACCGCGGTCAAGATCGCGCCGCATTACACGCAACCCGTGATTTATGTACCCGATGCCTCGCGTGCAGTGGGCGTGGCATCGAACCTGGTGTCGGACGACCAGCGCGCCGCCTACGTGGCTGGCGTTGCCATCGAGTACGAGCGCGTGCGCGCGCAGCACGCAGGCAAGAAAGGCCCGGAGATGATTTCGCTCGCCGAGGCCCGTGCCAACAAAACGCCGGTTGACTGGAGCGACTACGCACCGCCGCGCCCGAAGTTCATCGGCCGCAAGGTATTGAAGAACTACGATCTCGCGGAACTGGCTGACTTCATCGACTGGGGGCCGTTTTTCCAGGTGTGGGATTTGGCCGGTTCTTTCCCCGCACTGTTGCAGGATGAAGTGGTGGGCGAAGCCGCACGCCACGTACAGAGCGACGGCCAGGCCCTGCTCAAAAAACTCATCGATGGCCGCTGGCTCACTGCGCATGGCGTGGTGTCACTGCTGCCGGCCAACAGCGTCAACGACGACGACATCGAGATTTACACCGACGAAGCACGCACCCAAGTAGCGCTCACCTGGCGCGGCCTGCGCCAGCAAACCAAAAAGCCCTCAAACACGCCGAACCGCTGCCTCGCAGATTTCATCGCGCCCAAGACCAGCGGCGTGGCCGACTACATCGGCATGTTCGCCGTGACGGCGGGCCTCAACATCGAGCCGCATCTCAAACGCTTTGAAGCCGCACACGACGACTATCACTCGATCATGTTGAAGGCGCTCGCTGATCGTCTTGCCGAAGCCTTCGCCGAAGCACTGCACAAAAAAGTGCGCCGTGAACTATGGGGCTTCGCGCCTGACGAGCACCTTGAAAACCACGACCTCATCGCCGAAAAATACCGTGGCATCCGCCCCGCGCCCGGTTACCCAGCCTGCCCCGATCACACCGTGAAGGCCGAATTGTTCAAGGCGCTCAAGTGCGCCGAGATCAATATGGAACTAACCGACAGTTTGGCGATGATGCCGGCGGCGGCGGTCAGCGGCTTTTACTTCTCGCATCCCGATTCGAGCTATTTCAACGTCGGCAAGATCGGAGCGGATCAGCTCGACGATCAGGTACGGCGGCGCGGCATGGACAAGGCCGAACTCGAGCGCTGGCTCGCGCCGAATTTGTAATAGGGCGAAAACCGTTGGTGCATGCGGGTTTTGGAAGATGATGCCCGGAGAATCGCATGAATAGGACGTAAGCGGCCGATGCCCTTTTCAATTTCCAGGCTATTGCGCCTCATCCACCTCATCGGCCAGCGCTTCAATACTCCTGCGCTGCATCCACAGCAACGCGAGCCCCGGCAGCGCAATGAACACCGTGATGATAAAGAAGTTGGACCAGCCAAACGACTCCACCATCACGCCCGAGAGCGGCCCGGCGAGATAGGTGCGCCCCACTGCGGCGAGCGCAGAGAGCAAGGCAAACTGCGTCGCCGAGTAGCGCACGCGGCATAGCGTCATCAGGAACGCGACGAAGGCTGCCGTGCCCATGCCACCACATAAATTTTCCAGGCCCACCACAGTGGCCATGGACCAATACGCTTTCGGCGTGACTGCGAGAAACCAGAAACCGAGGTTGGTGACGGCCTGCAAGATGCCGAACAGCATCAGTGCGCCGTACAGCGAGAGCCGCGTCATCAGGGCGCCGCCTGCGAGCGCGCCCACAATGGTGGCGATGAGACCGAGGATCTTGTTGATCGCGCCGACATCGGTGGCCGAGAAGCCGACACCGCGAATCAGGAAGGCGGTGGTGAGGCTGCCTGCGAAGGCGTCGCCGAGTTTGTAGAGCACGATCAGCACCAGCGCGAGGATGGCACCGTCGCGCGAGAAGAAATCTTTTAGCGGGCCGACCACGGCTTCGTCGAGGGTGCGCGGCGGCGGCACGATGACTTCGGGTTCGGGTGCGAACCAAGTGGCGATGATGCCGATGAACATCAGCGCGGCCATGAGCCAATAGGTGGCTTGCCAGCCGAGGAAGCTGTCGGCGATTACCAGTGCGAGGCCGCCCGATACCAGCATGGCGAGGCGGTAGCCGAGTACGGACACCGCCGCACCGGCGCCGCGTTCCTCCTTGTGCAGCACGTCGGTGCGATAGGCATCGAAGGCGATGTCCTGCGAGGCCGAGCAAAACGCCACCACAACGGCGATCAGCGCGAGCGCAAGAATGGCATTCTTCGGCGACTGGGTACCCATCAAGGCAATGCCAATGACCAGCAGCAATTGCGTCACCACCATCCAGCCCCGCCGCCGCCCCAGCAGCGGTGGCACGAAGCGGTCCATCACCGGTGCCCACAAAAACTTTAACGTGTAAGCGCTGCCCACCAGCGTGAGAAAACTGATGGTCTTGATGTCGAGGCCATCGACCGTGGCCCAGGCCTGCAAAGTGCCGGTGGTCAGCGCCAGCGGCAGGCCGGACGAGAACCCCAGCAGCAGCATGAACGCGACGCGGCGCTGGGTAAAGATGGCAGCGTAGCTGGAGAGCGCGGGGGATGACATTGCGAAGAATTATCACCCGGTTTGCGCTATGCTTGATTTCCCCTCGTTTCGCCTCACTTGCCACCCATGAATTTGCGCAAATTTGCACTCCTCGCCCTGTTGCTTGCTGCGGCATTGGCAGGCGATCCTGCGATGGCCAAGGACGAAGGTCCGAAGGAAGGCGTCGATGTCGGCAACACCTCGCGCCTCGCCAAGCTGGTGCCGGCCGAGCAGGTCGAGCGCGGTGCCGCCCAGCAGTATCAGCAGATGTTGCAGCAAGCGGCGCAACAGCGCGCGCTCGGGCCGGACAATCATCCGCAGGTCATCCGCCTGCGGATGATTGCGAAAAAAATGCTGCCCTTCACCTCCAAGTGGAGTGACCGCGCCAAGGCCTGGCAATGGGAGGTCAATCTCATCAACAGCAAGCAGATCAATGCGTTTTGCATGCCGGGCGGCAAGATCGCGTTTTACAGCGGCATTCTCGACACCCTCAAGATGACAGACGACGAAGTCGCCGCAGTGATGGGTCACGAGATCGCGCACGCGCTGCGCGAGCATGCGCGCGCGCGCATGGGCAAGCAGGCCGCCACCAGCGTTGGCATCAACATCGCCTCGCAAGTATTCGGCCTTGGCAATCTGGGTCACGCCGCGCTTGGCGCCAGCGCGAATTTGCTGACGCTCAAGTTTTCTCGCGATGATGAAACCGAGGCAGATCTGGTCGGGCTGGAACTCATGTCGCGCGCCGGCTACGACCCGCGCGCCGGTGTCACGCTGTGGCAGAAAATGCAGGCCGCAAACAAGGGCGCGCCGCCGCAGTGGATGTCGACGCATCCGTCGAGCGATTCGCGCATCAAGGAAATCCAGAAACACTTGCCTGACGTGATGCCGCTGTATGAGAGGGCGAAGACGGCGGGTAAATAGCAATCATTTGGAATGCAGCGCAGACCCATCTGCATTCCTGAGTTTGAACCGCACTGGCGATTCCTCAAAAGCGTGACACGCCGTCATTGCGTTGAGCAGACCGGGCAAGTCAGCATATGAAAATCTCGCGCACCACCGTGCCATGGTTGAAATGGCCTTGATCAACGGCGCAGGGTCGTTGTGGTTGGTCAGCACTTTCAGACAATCAATGTATTGCGGGTGATAGAGCGTGGGGATGATGACGCGGCACGCGCCTAAGCGTGATAACTCGGCATTCATCAGCAGGCGTGACAGCCGCCCGTTGCCGTCTGTGAAAGGGTGTACTTCGGCGAGCACGAAAGCATAGAAGATCGCGCGTGCGAGGCCTTCCGGCACCGAGAGCGCAATCACCGAACCTTCCTGCAAGGTGCCGCGCACCAGGCCGGGCGGCACAAACGCGGTGGTGCCTGCATAGTTTTGCAACAGCTTGAGCTGACCCGGGTTTGCCTCTGGCCGGTTTGACAACATCAGCTTGTGCCGCGCCAGGAGACCGGCCACAAACGTCTCTCCCGGTGCCGGCAAGGTGTCACGGTACACCGCGTGGTTAGCGATGGCAAAGACGCCTTGCACGTCGTGCGAGTCCTTCGGGCGGCTTTTGACAATGCGGTTGCGCAGCACGATATCTTGCGCTTCCGCAATCGAAAACCGCGTGCCTTCGACATAGTTGGAGAAGTAGGATTCAAGAAACGCGCTGTGTATTCTGGCGGCACCGGCGGGCGCAACATCGGCAATCGACGGCAGCACCGCGCTGCGCAGCGCGTCTGCCAGCGCCTTGAAGCGCGTCATACGCTCGGCATCCACCGGCGTGCCGGCGGCCACGAGATGGCCCATGTGTGTCTTGAGTTGTGCTTTGGCGTGAGTGCCGAGCAATGCGCCGGTGATCTCATCGAGCACCTTGAATTCTTTTTGCGCACCGAGCTTGCGGGCCAGCTTGCGGGCGTGGTCGCGCACGCGGTTGAGTTCCGCTTCGCCAGATGCGTTGAGAATGTTGATCAGTTGCTCTTCAACCTTGGCGCGGCCGGCGCGCCGGGACGGGGTGCTGCGCGAGATGCCCAAATTCTCCAGCAACATGCGCGCTCTCGACGGCCAAAACAGCCCGGCAGTTCCCAGTGCAATGTCTCCCGGCAAAGGTGCCGGTCCACGCATCAGCACGATGTGCAGGCCACCGGGCAGCCGCCGCGTGCGGTTGAATTGGGTGGGGTGCGAAAGCGTGAGCAGGCCATCGCTGGTAATGCCGCCGTGGAAAGCGGACAAGTGCGACACCACTGCGCCTGGATAGAGCGTGCCGGCGATCTCCTGCCAGTGATGGCGCACTGTCAGTGATGTTTCTGCCAGGGACTTGTTGTCAATGTAAATTCGTTCTGCCAAGCGCAGCAGCGTGCCGTTTAGCGCGGCGCGCTGGAGGCGCCGCGCGGTGGCCGGATCATCCGGTGGCGCGATGTGCAGCCCCGCACCGGCCCCAGCCGAATCAGTTTGTCGTTTGCGCGCTATCAAAGCCATGCCGAATCGTCGAAATGTCGTTTATTGGCTAATATAACATCAAAAATGTCGCCAATTGACTTATTTGACTGATGCGGGTACGCGCGACAGCCCGCGTTCGAGCAATGCAAACGCACCTTGCACAAGTAGCGCCAGCACCGCTGCGGGCAACGCGCCCGCCACCAGCATCGCGCTGTCGTTGAGCGCCAGCCCTGCCGTGATGCGCTCACCAAATCCGCCGGCACCGACAAACGCTGCCATGGTGGCAGTGCCGACGTTGATCACCGCTGCGGTTTGAATGCCGGCAAGCAACACCGGTGCGGCCAGCGGTAATTCGATGTGGCGCAGGCATTGACGCGGCGTGAAGCCCAGTGCGGTGCCAGCCTGCACCAAACCTGGTCTTACACCGGTCAGCCCCGCATGCGTGTTGCGCACGATGGGCAACAGCGCATAAAGAAACAGCGCGACGATGGCAGGCGCGGTGCCGATGCTGCCCATGAGCGCGATGAGGAAGGCGAGCAACGCCAGCGATGGAATCGTCTGCAGCACACCGGTCAGCGCGAGGATGACTTGACCGCTGCGCGGATGGCGCTGCGCGATGAGGCCCAGCGGCACACCGAGCAGGGTAGCGAGAGCGAGCGACGCGGCGACCAGCAGCACATGCTCAACCGCGAGACGCCCGAAGTCGTCGGCGATGAGGCGCTGCCACCAGCGTGGCGCGGCTCGGCCGGTCTGTGCGTTCGGCGCGCTTTGGCCAACCTGCGCACCTTGCGCGCCGACTGCACGCTGCGCTGTGCCGCTCTCGCTAGCGAGAAATTCGACCGCTACCACCGCAAACGATTTTCCCTCCAGCTCAGCGGCAGCGTTGAGCGCAATCATGCGTGCGCCATCGATGCGGTTTTCCAGTGATGACAAGGCTTGCGTGTCGAGGTTCGCGCGCATCAACAGCACGGCGTCGTACTTGGGGAAAAAATTGCGGTCGTCGATCAGCACGCGCAGGCGGTAGCGCGCAATCTTGGCGTCGGTCGAGTAGATGTCGATGACATCGACTTGGGATTTGGCGATGGCTTCGTAAGCGAGGCCGTGATCGAGACCCGCTGGCGATGCAAACGAAAAGGCATACGCGGCTCGCAGCGCGGACCAGCCATCGGCACGGGCGAGGAACTCGTGTGAGAGGCCGAGGCGCAACCCTTTTGACTTTGCCGCATCGGCAAGATCAGACAGCCGCGTGATACCGCGCCGCGCCGCTTCGCCTTCACGCAGCGCCAGCGCATAGGTGTTGTTGAAGCCGAGCGGAATCGCCACCTTCAAGTTACGCGGCGCGAGCAGGGTGTTGAGTTCGGACAGTTGCGGGTTGTCCTGCCGCTTCAATATCTCGCGCGCAATCGTGCCGGTGTATTCGGGATAGATGTCGATGGCACCCGAGCGCAAGGCTTGCTCCAGGATGCCAGTGTTGCCCAGGCCCGGCTTGTGCGTGGCGTTGATCCCGCGCGCGCGCAAAGTCTGTTGCACGATCTCGCCGAGGATGTAGGACTCGGTGAAGCGCTTGGAGCCGACGGTGACGGATTCGGCTGCCGCCGCCGCCCCTGCCGGCACACCTGCCGCGAGGATCAGGAGGCAGACAAGCCGGGCGGCGCAACGCGCCAGTGTTGGCAATGCAATCATCATGGCTGGCAAAATACCATGCGCGGGCTTCATGGCGTGTGGCGCAACAGTGGTTCGACAGTCTGGCACGCAGGCCGGGGCCGACAAATTGCCAATGGCATCGCCCGCACAAGTCCAATCCATGGGCTTCTTCAGCATGTAAGCTCCGTGATCCGCATCCACCAACGCTCTCCGGCCTATCATCAAACCTATCCAGGTACCCAGCATGATCGCCAACACCCCCAAACCACCCTACTACGCCGTGATCTTCACGTCCCTGCGCACCGGCGTTGACGCCGGATACGATGCGATGGCGCAACGCATGGAGCAACTGGCGGCGCAACAGCCCGGTTTTCTCGGTGTCGAATCGGCGCGCGACGGCGTCGGCATCACCGTGTCGTACTGGGAGAGCGAAGCAGCGATCGCGGCGTGGAAGCGCAATGCCGAGCATCTGGTGGCGCAAGAGCGCGGGCAGCGCGAGTGGTACGCCGCC
>JANPAR010000114.1:0-13474 GCA_031430015.1 Burkholderiales bacterium | reverse complement strand
GGTCAAGGGCGAGCGTCAGCGCCGCACCGTGAGCGTGGTTACGGCCTGAGCCTCACGGGCTTCGGGTTCGGTTGTCTCTCTCTGAAAAGCCCAACTGGTTCCGGCCAGTTGGGCTTTTTTGTTGACGCGGCGCGAATCACGCATCGCTCGGCACGTACCACAGAGCAAACGCTAGAGAGTTATTACCATCAAACACCATCAAGCAGGCGCCGTCAAGCGAGCGACATCGAGCGAACGTCACGAAGCGGGTACGCTGCATCCAGAACCCGGAAGCCAATCGCCATGAAATTTGTTGATGAAGCCAGGATAAAAGTGCGCTCCGGCGATGGTGGCCGCGGCATGGCATCATTTCGCCGTGAAAAATTCGTCCCTGAAGGCGGTCCGGACGGTGGCGACGGTGGCCGCGGTGGCAGTGTTATCGCTGTCGCTGACCGCAACATCAACACGCTGATCGATTACCGCTACGCGCCCTTGCATCGGGCCAAAAATGGCGAGGCGGGCCGCGGCTCCGATCAATACGGCAAAGGCGCAGATGACATCCTGTTGCGCATGCCCGTCGGTACCGTGATCGTCGATGAAATCACGGGTGAAACGCTGGCCGATCTCGCCGTCGACGGGGCGCGCGCCACTCTGGCCAAAGGTGGCGAAGGCGGTCTCGGCAATATTCACTTCAAATCGAGCACCAACCGCGCGCCGCGCCAGTACACCACCGGCGTCGAAGGTGAAGAGCGCGAGCTGAAACTTGAGTTGAAAGTGCTGGCCGACATCGGTCTGCTCGGCATGCCCAACGCCGGTAAATCCACCTTCATTCGTGCGGTGTCAAATGCCCGTCCGAAAGTGGCAGACTATCCGTTCACCACGCTGCACCCGAATCTCGGCGTGGTGCGCGCCACGGACACCATTGATTTTGTGATCGCCGACGTACCCGGACTGATCGAGGGAGCTGCTGATGGCGCTGGCCTTGGCATCCAGTTCCTCAAGCATCTGCAACGCACCCATTTGCTGCTGCACCTGGTCGATCTTGCACCCTTCGATCCGGCTGCCGATCCGGTTGCCGAGGCACGCGCCATCGTTGCGGAACTCAAGAAGTACGACAAAGCCTTGCATGCCAAGCCGCGCTGGTTGGTGCTTAACAAGACCGACCTGATTGGCTCTGCGGCAGAATGTGACGGGCGAGTCAAAGAGTTCGTGCGCCGTCTGCGCTGGAAGGGGCCGGTCTATACCATCTCGGCCATCACCGGCGAAGGCTGCCGCAATTTGTGCCGGGTCGCAGGCGAATTTCTCGACGCCAAGCGCAAGCAGGAGCGTGCATGAGCCATCATGCCATGCCTTCGCTAAAGGCGGGTATCCAGACCGGCTCATGCGACGCTGAGTGCGTCCGATGACTGCCATCGCCAGCGCCAGGCGCATCGTCGTCAAGGTCGGCTCATCGCTGGTCACCAATGACGGACGCGGCCTCGATGCCGCCGCCATCGCGCTGTGGGCGCAACAGATTGCTGCTTTGCACGCACTTGGCAAGGAAGTGGTGCTGGTCTCGAGCGGCGCGATTGCTGAAGGTGTGCAACGTCTCGGCTGGGCGCGCCGCCCGCATGCGATTCATGAGTTGCAGGCAGCGGCTGCGGTCGGGCAAATGGGTCTGGTGCAGGTTTACGAATCCTGCTTTCGCCGGCATGGGCTGGAAACCGCACAGGTGCTGCTCACCCACGACGACCTCGCCGACCGCAAGCGCTATCTCAATGCGCGCTCTACCTTGGTGACGCTGCTCGCGCTCAAGGTCATCCCTATCATCAATGAGAACGACACGGTTGTCACTGACGAAATCAAGTTCGGCGACAATGATACCCTCGGCGCGCTGGTGGCCAATCTGATCGAGGCCGACGTGCTCATCATCCTGACCGACCAGGAGGGGCTGTTTACGGCAGACCCGCGCCGCGACCCCGCAGCCACTCTCGTCGGTACGGCGGCAGCGGGAGACCAGACTCTCGAAGCTATGGCGGGCGGTGCCGGCTCCACTCTCGGCAAAGGCGGCATGATTACCAAAATTCTGGCGGCCAAACGTGCGGCCAAGAGTGGCGCACACACAGTGATTGCCTCGGGCCGCGAGCCGAATGTATTGACCCGTCTCGCAGCGGGTGAAGGAGTCGGTACGCATTTAATCGCGGCCACGCCTTTGGTGTCCGCGCGCAAGGCCTGGTTGTCAGATCATTTGCAGGTGCGCGGCTCGGTCACGCTGGACGACGGTGCCAGCCGGGCCTTGCGGAGCGGCGGCAAGAGCCTGCTACCGGTGGGGGTGACAGCGGTCTCAGGAGATTTCGAGCGCGGTGAAGTGGTGGCAATTCGCGCTGCTGACGGACATGAAATCGCACGCGGCCTGGTGAACTACACGGCCAGTGAAACGCGGCTGATCATGCGCAAAGCGTCGGGCGAGATTGAAGCGGTGCTGGGATTCGTCAACGAACCTGAACTGATCCATCGCGACAATCTCGCTTTGCTGTGACCGTGGGGCGAGGCTGGGTCGATCGCGCGCGATTTCGCTGACGCTATCGTGATGTGGCGCTGATGCAGTCCCGGCGAAGGGCAAACCCGCCGCGCTGTCCCGGTCTGCAATCAGGAAATGAGCCTGAAACCCTTGGTAGTCAAGGATGTCAGGTCATGAAGCCGCCCGCCAACGGGCAATAAAAAAGCCCCGCACGCGGGGCTTTTTTAATTCAGGACGGCGCTCAGATTTGCGTGAGCAAGGTCTCTGCGTTGCTGACTTCAAACTTGCCAGGTGCTTCGCGATTGACGCTCTTGACAACCCCGTTGTCCACGAACATCGAGAAGCGGTCAGAACGCACGCCCATGCCGCGCGCGGTGAGATCCAGCGTCAGGTCGAGCTTTTTGACGTAGTCGGCGCTGCCGTCCGCCATCATGCGTACCTTGCCTGAAGCCTTTTGCTCACGACCCCAAGCACCCATGACGAATGCATCGTTCACCGAAATGCACCAAATTTCGTCGACGCCCTTGGCCTTTAACGCATCGTAGTGAGTGAGGTAACCGGGCACGTGCTTTGCCGAGCAAGTAGGCGTAAACGCGCCTGGGAGACCGAAGATGGCAATTTTCTTGCCTTTGACCAACTCTTCCACCTTGAAGGTGTTGGGGCCGAGCGTGCAGCCGTTACCTTCCACTTCGATGAACTCGTTCAGCGTGCCCGCAGGCATCGTATCGCCAGCTTTGATGGTCATGTGCATATTCCTATGTGTGAGTGGTGGGGGCTGGCGCCGCTCGCGGCAGTTTGCGCGGCAATGGGCTGGATTGGCTGGATTCGATCGCTCAACACAGCGTGCGCCATTGGTGGCGATTGTAGCGTGCAGAGCGCTTTGTGGTTATGATTCCCGCCGCAGGGTGTGACTGCCGCCGCGCGCGAATCGTGAGCCTGTGATGGTGAACGATGCTGACAGATGGTGTGTGGTCAGTCGTGGTGCGTTACGGTGAGGCCGACAAAAGGGGACAGCATGACAGTCATTGCAATGGGCCGGGAAATGGGCAGTCTGGGCAAAAAGATTGCGGAAGGCGTCGCCCGCAAGCTCGACTTGCCGGTGATCCATTACGAAATCATCGATCACCTGTCAGACCGCTCACGCGTGCGGCGCAGCCACGTGGTGCGATTGCTGGACCCCAAGGATGATCCGGCAAGCACTTTGACTGCCGATAACACCCTGCCGGCGATTTTGTCAGCCTACGATATTCTGGAGTTGGCGTCCCTGCCCGAAGGCGCGCTGCTGCGCGGTTGGGGGGCGACCGCACTGCTCAAAGAGGTGGCCCATGTTGTGCGGGTGCGCATCACCGCACCCGCAGAAATGCGGCTCAAAACCATGCGCAAGAAATTCCCCAAGGCTTCAGCGGACGTGCTGCGGCAAGAAATGGCGATGTTCGACGAAGCGCATGCGGCCATCATGCAACGTCACTTTGGCGTGGATTATCGCGATGACACTCGTTACCACCTGACGGTGGATTCGAGCACGACGCCGATAAACAAGTGTGTCGAGCGCATCGTCGCGCTGGCGCGAGAGTCGCGCTTCGAAGAGACAGCAGCCTCACGCAAGAAGCTCGCAAGTCTGATGACCGAGGCCCATGTCAAGGCGCTGCTGAAGCTGCATCCGCCGACGCGCGATCTGGCCATCGAGGTGGCCGCTGCAGGGCGCCTCGTGCGCCTCGCGGGGCGCGTTGCCAGCAATGACCTGAAGGCGCGTTGTGAGTTGGTGGCCTGGCGCGTGCCGGGTATCGAGGGCGTGCAAAACGCGTTGGCGGTGGCAGCCTAGCCGCTGGCCGTGACGTTCTAACGCATGCCCGGCATGCCGCCGCCCATCAGGCGGCCCATGCCCCGCATCATTTTCTGCATGCCGCCTTTTTTGATCTGCTTCATCATTCCCTGCATCTGCTCAAACTGCTTGAGCATGCGGTTCACTTCCTGCACCTGAACCCCCGCCCCTTTGGCGATGCGCTGTTTGCGCTTGGCCTTGATGAGTTCCGGTTTGGCCCTCTCCTCGCGCGTCATCGAATTGATGATGCCTTCCATGCGCCCCACGTCTCGCTCCGCGCGGTTCATGTCGGCACCCTGCGCCGCATTGGCCAGTTGCGCAGGCAGTTTGTCGATGAGCGACGACAGACCACCCATTTTGCGCATTTGTCCAATCTGGCTCTTGAAATCGTCGAGGTCGAAGCCTTTGCCAGCCTTGAACTTGTCGGCAAATTTGCGCGCTTCATCGACGTCGATGTTCGCTTGTGCTTCCTCGACCAGCGACAGGATGTCGCCCATGCCGTGAATGCGGCTGGCCATGCGCTCGGGGTGAAACACTTCGAGCCCGGCAAGCTTTTCGCCGGTACCGGCAAACTTGATCGGCGCGCCGGTAATGTGCTTGACCGAGAGCGCCGCGCCGCCGCGCGCGTCGCCGTCAAGCTTGGTGAGGATGATGCCAGTGAGCGGCAGGGCGTCGTGAAACGCTTTGGCCGTGTTGACGGCGTCTTGCCCCAGCATGGCATCGACGACGAACAGCGTCTCCACCGGATTGAGGGCGGCATGGAGGGCGCGGATCTCCTGCATCATGGCTTCGTCCACGCCGAGACGGCCGGCGGTATCGACGATCAGCACATCGTGAAAATGGTTCTTCGCCCACTGCACCGCATTGCGGCCAATATCCACCGGCAGCTCGCCGGTTGCTGACGGGAAAAAATCTGCGCCGGCTTGGCCTGCCACCGTTTCAAGCTGCTTGATCGCCGCCGGGCGGTACACGTCGACCGAGACCACCAGCACTTTTTTCTTTTGCTCTTTGAGCCAGCGCGCGAGCTTGCCCGCAGTAGTGGTTTTGCCCGCGCCTTGCAGGCCGGCCAGCAAAATGATCGCGGGCGGGGTCGTTGCGAGATCGAGGCCGGCAGCCTCGCCACCCATGATGGCGGCGAGTTCGCGGTGCACCACGCCGACCAAGGCCTGGCCGGGGGTGAGCGAACCGACGACCTCCTGCCCCTCGGCGTGGGTCTTGATGCGCGCCACAAAGTCGCGCACCACAGGCAGGGCGACGTCGGCCTCAAGCAGGGCCATGCGCACTTCGCGCAGCATCTCGGCCGTGTTGGCCTCGGTGAGACGCGCTTCGCCGCGCAGGGTTTTGACCACCTTCGAGAGGCGGCCGGACAGGTTGTCTAACATGCTTGCACTACAATCATTGGATGGGTTCGATTTTACTCCACGGCCTCGCGGTGATGCTGTACGCAGGCCTCGCTTGGCACTTCTGGCGCACCCGCTGGAAAAACGTACACGCCTTGGAGAATGGCTCCCACCAACGGTTTTTTACAGATAACCTCGGATTTCAATGGTGGGAGCGGGCGCTGCTGACTGCCGCTGTCGCGCTTCATGCGGTGCTGCTGGCGGATGCGGTGCTGGGCGGCGGCCAGTTTCGTTTTGGCTTTGCCCACGCGCTGTCGATGATGGCGTTGCTGGCGCTGGTCTTCTACGGCATCGAGAGTCTGATCCATCGCCTTGAAGGCATGCCGGCTCTGGTGCTGCCCCCGGCGGCGGTGTCGGCCGCGCTACCCGCGCTGTTCGGCGGTGCGGCGCTGACTGCCCAGGCGCAGGCCCCGGCATTTGTAGCCCATGTGCTGATCGCCATGCTCGCCTATGCCTTTTTTGCGATTGCTGCCGCGCACGCGGTCCTGATGATGGTGGTCGAGCGGCGCCTGCACCGGCGGCGCGGTGACGTGCGTGAAGCCGGGGTGCCGGGAGGGCTGCGGGCGTCTCGGACACTGGAGGGATCCATGGCACCGATGGGCATGCCGCCGTTGTTGACCATGGAGCGCTTGCTGTTCCAGATGCTGGCCGCCGGATTCGTGCTGCTGACCCTGACGCTGGCGAGTGGCATTGTGTTCTCGGAAGAAATTTTCGGCCGCGCCCTGCGCTTGGACCACAAGACCGTGTTCGGCATTTTGGCGTGGCTGATTTTTGGTGTCCTGCTGCTGGGGCGCGCGGTGTATGGCTGGCGCGGGCGCACCGCACTCAATGGCACCTTTGCCGGTTTCGCAGCCCTGCTGTTGGCGTATGTCGGTAGCCGCTTTGTGGTCGAAGTGGTGCTGGGGCGGGTGTGATGGGCAAGGTTATTCTCATCATCTTGTTGGTGGTGGCTGCAGTGTTTTGGTTGCGCCACAAGGCGCTGGCACAGCGCGGCGGGCGCAGCGATGGTGCGGCAGACGGCGCAACGCGTGGTGGCGCGCCTGCCGATGACGATCCCAGCGCGCAGCAGCCGCAGGGTGCAGCGGGAGCGGCGAGCACCCTGCAGGGCGAAAAAATGGTCGCGTGCGTGCGCTGCAACGTCAATGTGCCACAACGCGAAGCGGTGCAGGGTGCGTCGGGCAAGCATTACTGTGGCGGCGAACATCGCGCCTTGGCCAGGGATGAAGCGCGATGAGCCAGCCTGCCGCCGCCATCACCTCACCCATCACACCCCAGGCCGCAAGGGCATGGCGCGCAGACGGCCGCACCGGCACTGCCGCGGACGATGTGCCCGAAGCGTTCTGGAAATCGCTGGGACTGTTCAATCTGTCGCGCATGGTGCTGGCTGGTGTGTTGCTGGCAGCAATCCTGATTTACCGCGACGGACGCGTGTTTGGCGCGTCCAATCCCACGCTGTTCTACCAGACTGTCATTACCTACTTCTGCCTGTCGCTCGCGTTCGGCTGGGCCTTGAAGCGCGTGCGCACCGTGTTTGCCGCCCACCTCGCGGTGCAGGCGGTGACCGACATCGTGGTGGTGGCCCTGCTGCTGCACGCGAGCGGCGGCATTCGCTCGGGTCTTGGCATTTTGCTGTTGATGCCACTCGCCGCTGCGGCGTCGGTCTCGCGCGGACGCATGTCGCTGTTCTTCGCCTCGCTGGCCACGTTCGCGCTGCTGGTGGAAAACACATGGTGGGTGCTGCAATTCGATACGGGCCTTACCGACTACTTTCCGTCCGGGCTAATGGCCGCCGGCTGTTTCGCGGTGTCCCTGGTGACCAACCGCCTGGCGCGGCGTCTGGTGCTCAACGAAGAATTGGTGCGCAAGCGCTCTGCCGATCTGCGCAGCCAGCTTGAAATCAACCGCCTGGTGATCCGAGACATGCCGAGCGGTGTGCTGGCGGTCACAGCGGATGGGCGGGTCAGCCTGTCCAATCCCGAGGCCGAGCGTCTGCTCGGGCAGTCAGACCTCACTGGACGTTCGTTGCGTGAATTAGCGGGCGGGCTCGCCGATGCAGCTATGCGTTGGCGAACTGTCAGCGGGCCCGCCAGTCCGTCGCTGCGCATTGCCGGCCGCGAATTGCAGATACGCATGCACGATGCAGCGGGTGAAGAGAAGGGCGACCTGGTGATTTTTCTGGAAGACACCAACAAGCTGCGTGAACACGCGCAACAGGCCAAGCTCGCAGCATTGGGGCGCCTGACCGCGAACATCGCGCATGAAATCCGCAATCCGCTCTCTGCCATCAACCATGCGGCGGAGCTGTTGCGCGAGGAGACCGGCGAGAGCGGCGCGCGCCTGACCCGCATCATTACCGAGAATGCGGCACGCCTGGATCGCATTGTCGGCGAGGTGCTAGAGCTCAACCGGCGCGACCGCGCGCAGGCAGAAAGCATCGACCTGGGAACCTTTTTGCAACATTTCGCCGACCAGATTGTGGCCAGCGAGCGGGTACCGGCCGCAGCATTTCGCCTGCATTTCCCCGTCGATACGCAGGTCTTGTTCGACCGGCAGCATTTGCATCAGATACTGTGGAATCTGGTGACCAACGCATGGCGCCATTCGCGTCAGCAGCCTGGCAGTGTGCAGATCGTGGTGACGCGCAACGCTGCAGCGGGTACGTCATTGCACGTGACGGATGACGGGCCTGGCATTCCCAGGCAGGACGCCGGGCAACTGTTCGAACCATTCTTCACCACGGCGGCACGCGGCACCGGGCTTGGCCTGTATATTGCGCGCGAGCTGGCCGCAGCCAATGGGGCGGCACTCGAATCCATGCTGCCGGACGCACGCGACCCATACATTGCACAAATGACCGGGCTGTCCGGCGCAGATTTCCGGCTCTTGTTTGGCGCACCACTGCAAGAGCGGCGCACGGGTGAGCCGCGTACCGGTGAGCCGCGTACCGGTGAGCCACGTACATCGGTTGCCGGCGCAGCGGCATTGCGGCCCCCGTACCCGTCAATTCCCATGAATCCTGCATGAACGCCTCCACCCGCCCCAACAAAGTGCCACCGCGCGTCCTAGTGGTCGACGACGAAGCCGATTTGCGGGAATTGCTGGAGATGACGCTGATCCGCATGGGTTTGGGCGTGGATGTGGCGGAGGGCGTGAGCGCCGCCAAGCACCTCCTTTCCCAGCAACGCTACGACCTGTGTTTGACCGACATGCGCATGGCGGGCGGTGATGCCGATGGATTGGCGCTGGTACAGCATATCCAAGAGCTGCACCTCGACCTGCCGGTGGCTGTCATCACTGCCTTCGGCAATACCGGCAATGCGATCGCTGCGCTCAAGGCGGGCGCGTTTGACTACCTGGCCAAGCCGGTCGGCCTCGATCAATTGCGCACGCTGGTCAAGTCGGCCTTGCGCATGCCTGACGCGGCAAGCACCGGCCCTGGCAATGGCGCCGGCTTTGGTGGTCGCGCGCTGCTTGGGCAATCGGAGGCGCTGGCCGAAGTGCGCGAGCGCATTGAGCGGGTGGCGCGCGGTACCGCGCCAGTGTTGATCAGTGGTGAATCGGGCACCGGCAAAGAGCTGGCGGCCCGTCATCTGCATGCTCTCAGTGGCCGCAGCGGCGCCTTTGTGCCGGTCAATTGCGGAGCGATTCCCGAAAACCTCATGGAGAGCGAATTTTTCGGTTATCGCAAAGGTGCATTTACCGGCGCCGACACTGACCGCGATGGCTTTTTTCAGGCGGCCGAGGGCGGTACCTTGTTTCTGGACGAAGTCGCGGAGCTGCCGCTGTCGATGCAGGTCAAGCTGCTGCGGGTGTTGCAGGAGCGGCGGGTGCGCAAAGTGGGCAGCGCGACCGAAGAAGACACTGATGTGCGCATCGTCAGCGCCAGCCATCAGGGGCTGTCGGCGCGCGCGGCACAGGGCCAGTTCCGCCAGGACTTGCTGTACCGCCTCAACGTGATTGACGTCCACATGCCGGCGCTGCGCGACAGCGCGGAAGATGTGCCGCTGCTTGCGCAGCATGTGCTGGAGCGTCTCGCGACCACTTCGAACCGGCCGGTGCCGGCGCTCTCTGCAGCAGCAGTGCGCCAGCTGCAAGGCTACGACTTTCCCGGCAACGTGCGCGAACTTGAAAACATCCTGGAGCGCGCCCTCGCGTTGTGTCAGGGCGGCAGTATTGAGTCTGATGACCTGCGGCTGACGCCGGCGGCTGGCGATTTGGCTGCGCGCAGCGCTGCGGGTGACGGCATCAGCGGTGGCACCGGCATCGGCGCTGGTGGCGCGCTTTCCAACGGCATGGCTTTGCAGGACTACCTCGACGAGATGGAGCGCGTGGCCATTCGCGAGGCACTGTTACAGGCAGGCAACAACCGTACCGCCGCAGCGCGCCTGCTGGGCGTGACCTTTCGCTCGCTGCGGTACCGCTTGCAGCGCCTCGGCATTGAATAAAAAGGCGATGACGACGCTGAGCATTGTGGCGCGCCGCCCGCAAACGGCAGCGGCGATATCAATGGCGGGCTGGCACGCGCGCGCGCGCCGGGTGCCGTCGCCGAACGCTGACGAGCGACCCGCTAGTACTGATGTGGAACTGATCGTCATCCATAGCATCAGCCTGCCGCCGGGCCAGTTTGGCGGGCCCCACGTGACGCAGCTCTTCACCAACCGGCTCGGTGCTGCTGCGCATCCTTTCTTTGCCGAAATCGCCGACCTGCGGGTATCAGCCCATTTTTTTATCTCCCGCAGTGGTGCGCTGACGCAGTTTGTGAGCACGCCGCGGCGCGCCTGGCACGCGGGGGCGTCGAGCTGGCGCGGACGCACGCGCTGCAACGATTTTTCAATCGGGATCGAGCTCGAAGGCACCGGGGACGTGCGCTATACGGAGCGGCAGTACCGGCGCCTTGCCACCCTGGCACGCCAGCTTTGTGCGCGCCATCCGGGCGTCTGCGGTGTGGCCGGTCACGAGGAAGTGGCGCCTGGGCGCAAAACCGACCCCGGGCCGGCTTTTGACTGGCGGCGCTTTATGCGGGAGAGCGGCTTGCCACAAGGGTTTCGCGACTTGGCGTGAAAGTCAACCGGCTTTGTTGCGCAAAAGCGCTTGCCAGCCGGGAATTCCTATACTAGACTTAGTTTTGAGTATGACGCTCGACACTACATGTTGTGGTGTATGGGTGGTATTAGGCGGTCATGCGCGATGGGTTGGGAAGCCGGTTTTGGACGGTTGGAGGCGACGTCATGGAGAGTTTCGCTGGGGCAGCTTTGCGCCAGGGGTCGGCTCTCCTGCAGGCATTTCCCCCGGCTATTTGCGCCACCAGCTAATTCAAACAACAGGAGACCAAAGGTCCATGCAATCGATCATTTCTTCCGTGCCGCCGGGCACCGCGCCCATGGCCTTTGCGCAGGGCTCTGCCACCGCGCCGCTGGTGGCCAGCGCTGCTCTGTACGCCCAATACAAGGTGATCCGGCGCAATGGCGCGGTAGTGCCGTTCGAGCCTTCCAAAGTCACCATCGCGATGACCAAGGCCTTCTTGGCCGTGTCCGGCGGGCAGGGTGCCGCGTCGGCGCGCATTCGCGAAGTGGTTGCCGCTCTGACCGACAACGTGGTCAATGCCCTGATGCGGCGCCAACCGGCCGGCGGCACCTTTCACATTGAGGATGTGCAGGATCAGGTCGAGTTGTCGCTGATGCGTTCGGGCGAGCATGAAGTAGCCCGTGCCTATGTGTTGTATCGCGAGCGCCGCGCCGGCGAGCGCGCCAAGGCCAGAGAGCGTGCGCCTGCGGCCGCCGTTGAACCGGGCATGATGATGACCGGCGACGACGGTCGTCGCATTCCGCTCGACGCGGCGCGCCTGCAAGCCTTGCTCGATTCGGCTTGCGAGGGGCTGCCGGAGACCAATGGCAGCCTGATCCTGGAGTCGGCGCTCAAGAATTTGTATGACGGTGTACCAGCCGCCGAAGTACGCAAATCGCTGGTGCTGTCTGCGCGCACCCTGATCGAGTCCGACCCGGCTTATGGCTACGCCACGGCGCGCCTGCTGCTGCATGACATTCGCCTCGAAGTGCTGGGCCGTGAAGTGTTGCAGGAAGAAATGGAACATGCCTACGCAGATTACTTCCCCGCTTTTATCCAGCGCGGCATCGACGCTGAACTCCTTGATGAACGTCTGGCGCATTACGATTTGAAGAAACTCGGGCGCGCACTGGTGGCGCAGCGAGACCACCAGTTCGAGTATCTCGGTCTGCAGACCCTGTACGACCGGTACTTCCTGCATATCAGCGAAAAGCGCATCGAGTTGCCGCAGGCGTTTTTCATGCGCGTGGCAATGGGGCTGGCGTTGAACGAAGTCGAGCGCGAAGCGCGCGCTATCGAGTTCTACGAAATCCTGTCGAGCTTTGATTTCATGTCGTCGACACCGACCCTGTTCAATTCCGGCACGTTGCGCTCGCAACTCTCGTCATGCTATCTCACCACGGTGGCGGATGACCTTGACGGTATCTACGAGGCGATCAAGGAAAACGCCCTGTTGTCGAAATTTGCCGGCGGTCTGGGTAACGACTGGACGCCAGTGCGTGCGCTCGGCAGCCACATCAAGGGCACTAATGGCAAGAGCCAAGGCGTGGTGCCGTTCCTGAAAGTGGTCAACGACACGGCAGTGGCGGTCAATCAGGGCGGCAAACGCAAGGGCGCGGTGTGTGCCTATCTGGAAACCTGGCATCTCGATATCGAAGAGTTTCTCGAGTTGCGCAAAAACACCGGCGACGACCGCCGCCGCACCCACGACATGAACACGGCGAACTGGATTCCCGACTTGTTCATGAAGCGCGTGATGGAGAACGGCGAGTGGACCCTGTTTTCACCCTCCGACGTACCCGACCTGCACGACAAATTCGGTAAAGCCTTCGAGAAGGCCTACATCGGCTATGAAGCGCGCGTCACCAGCGGCGAGCACAAGCTGTTCAAGAAAGTGCCGGCGCTGTCGATCTGGCGCAAGATGCTGTCGATGCTGTTCGAGACCGGGCACCCTTGGCTGACCTGGAAAGACGCCTGCAATATCCGTTCGCCCCAGCAGCATATCGGCGTCGTGCATTCGTCCAATTTGTGTACCGAGATCACGCTCAACACCAACAGCGAAGAGATCGCGGTCTGCAATCTCGGCTCGGTGAATCTGCGCGCGCACCTTAAAGACGGCAAACTGGACATGGCGAAGTTGAAGCGCACCATCGGCATTGCCATGCGCATGCTCGACAACGTGATCGACATCAACTACTACGCGGTCAACAAGGCGCGTAACTCCAACGCCAAGCATCGCCCGGTCGGTCTGGGCATCATGTCGTTCCAGGACTGCCTGCACGAGCTGCGCCTGCCCTACGCTTCGCAGGAAGCAGTCGAGTTCGCGGATCACTCGATGGAGGCGGTGTGCTACTACGCCTTCGAGGCGTCCACCGAATTGGCCGAGGAGCGCGGTCGCTATTCGAGCTACAAGGGATCGCTGTGGGATCGCGACATCCTGCCGCAGGACACTATCCGCCTGCTGCGCGAAGAGCGCGGCGGCTACGTCGATGTCGATGAGTCCACGTCGATGGACTGGGATGCCTTGCGTGCGCGCATTCGCAAGCACGGCATGCGCAACTCCAACTGTGTCGCTATTGCGCCCACGGCCACGATCTCGAACATTATTGGCGTCTCGGCCTGCATCGAGCCGACTTACCAAAATCTCTACGTCAAATCCAATTTGTCGGGCGAGTTCACGATCGTCAATGAGTACCTGGTCAAGGATCT
>JANPAR010000113.1:0-11106 GCA_031430015.1 Burkholderiales bacterium | reverse complement strand
GTCGGGGACGACGATCAGTCGATCTACGGCTTCCGAGGCGCCCGCGTCGGCAACATGCTCGACTTCGAACGTGACTTCCATGTGCAAAACCTGATCAAGCTCGAACAAAACTACCGCTCGCACGGCAACATTCTCGACGCGGCCAATGCGCTGATCAAAAACAATGCGCAACGTCTCGGCAAAAATCTGTGGACCGATGCGGGGCATGGCGAACCAGTGCGCGTGTTCGAGTCGCAGACGGATCTCGACGAAGCGCGCTGGATCATCTCCGAAATCAAATCACTCATCGCCGACGGCTCGAAGCGCAGCGAGATTGCGCTGCTGTACCGTTCGAACGCGCAGAGCCGCGTGATTGAGCAGATGTTGTTCAGTGAAGGCATTCCGTACAAGGTCTACGGCGGCCTGAGGTTTTTTGAGCGTGCCGAGGTCAAGCACGCCATTGCGTATTTGCGCCTGCTGGCAAACCCGGATGACGATACCTCTTACTCGCGTGTGGTCAACTTCCCGGCGCGCGGCATCGGTGCGCGTTCGTTGGAGCAGTTGAATGACGCCGCCAAGTCGCGCGACATGGCCAACCCTGCCGGCATTTCGTTTTATCGCGCAGCACCGTTGTTACCGCAAGGCAAGGCCGCGCAGTCATTTGCGTCCTTCAACAAGTTGATTGACGGCATGCGCGCCGCCACCGAACATCTGCCGCTCAAGGAAATCATCGACCACGTGTTGACGCACTCTGGTCTGCGCACACATTACAAGGGGGAGCGCGAAGGGCAGGAGCGTCTGGAAAATCTGGAAGAACTGCTCAACGCTGCCGCCAACTTCATTCAGGAAGACGAAGACAGCCTGATCGCATTTCTCACACACGCGTCGCTTGAAGCCGGAGACAACCAGGCCGACGCCGGCCAGGATGCCGTGCAGATGATGAGTGTGCATTCCTCCAAGGGATTGGAGTTCAATCAGGTGTTCATCACTGGCCTGGAGGAAGGCCTGTTTCCCCACGAGAACTCGACCAAGGAGCTCGATGGCCTCGATGAAGAGCGGCGCCTGATGTATGTTGCGATCACGCGTGCGCGCCAGCGGCTCTATCTTTCGTTTGCGCAAACGCGCATGCTGCATGGGCAGACCCGCTACAACTCGAAGTCGCAGTTTCTCAACGAAATTCCGGAGCAGGTGCTCAAGTGGCTCACCCCGCGCTATGGCGCGATGTGGGCGGGTGACAGTGACTTCGCAGCGGTACAACAGCCGGCCTATGCCAAAAGCAACACGTCGGCGGATGCGATGCGCACCGGCACAGGCAGCAACGACAACGGCTGGCGCATTGGGCAAAACGTATTGCACGCCAAGTTTGGCAGCGGTGTGATTGTCGGTGCCGAAGGCTCGGGCCAGGACGGCCGGCTGCAAGTCAATTTTGGCCGCAACGGCGTCAAGTGGCTGGCGCTGGCTTACGCCAAATTGGAGAAGGTGTGATCACTGCAAAAATTCTGGGCGTACAGCACAGCGCGCCCGCGTTCGCCGTGCCGGCGCGTGCTTGCGACTGCCGCACCCACGTCTTCGGCCCTGCGGCAGACTATCCGTTCTTGGCCGGCACCTGCAGACCTTCACCAATCTCAACGTCATCGCGGCGGTGCATGGCGCGATCCACCGCCTTAGCAAACGGTCAACGCGGTTTCACTGCTTGCAGCTTGGGTGCTGGTGGTGGGCCGAACACGTCGACATAGCTCGCGTAAAACGACGTCATGACGGCGCAGGCCACCGCGATCATGTAGGGCAGCATGAGAAACACGGCGAAGGTCGCAGCGTTTGGGTCTGCGGGCAACACCGCCCCCAACAGACCGCCAGCCAGCATCGGAATCACTGCGCCAAACAACAGCCAGCCGGCGCTGTAGACCATAAAGGCGTTGCGGTTGCGCCAGCTGGCGAAGAAGCTGAAGAACAGCGCCTTGCCCGCGCCAACACCGCCCCAAAAGCACAGCGAGGGCGCGAACCAGAACGCCATCATCACGGGCGTATAAAGCGCCAGTGCCACCAGCCCGCCAGTGCGCATTTCAATCGCGGGGACGCCTTCGGGCGCGATGCTGAACAGCACGTCGCCGCCGATCAGGCGGCTGACCAGCATCAGGATCGTCATGCAGGTAAGGTACGCGATGCCGAGCGCAATCTGCTGGCGTGTGTTGTGGCGCAGCGGAATAAAGAGCTGTCCTGGCAAGGGCGGCAATTTGTGATTGGCCGCATGACAGGCCACCATGTAACCGGCAGAGATGGTGGGCACCAGGATCACCAGCAAGATCGGCCCCAGCACCGGCACGACCCGCAACATCAGCATCAGAAAAATATAGAACAGCAGTAGAAGCACCCAGAACGCAGGGTAGGGCCGGAACAGCGCGAAGCCTTGCAACACCCACTGCCAGCCGCGTGCAGGCGCAACCAATTTGGGATCAAGCTTGGGCGCGTTTCCGGAGGCTGACATGTTTCCACCGCCGGGCGCAGGCGGCGGCGTCTGATCGGAAGGTGGAGGTGGTAGCGGCGCGACAGGCGGCGGCGGTGGCTCCATAGCCTGTGGCGCATTTGCGTCGGGCAGGGGCGAGACTGCTGCTGCCGATGGCTGTGGCTGCGGCGCTGCGTCAGGTTGCGGTGAAGCAGGATCAGGCTTGTCCATCAGGCAATCCAGGGTGGATCAGCGCGCTCGCGGCGCAGGCGCAATATGCGCTCGAAGTGGCCGGGGTCGTGCGGCGTAATCAACTCGCCCGCACGCGGCAAATGGAAATCATACAGGCGCGAGAGCCAGAAGCGCAGCGCCGCCGCACGCAGCATCACTGGCCATGCGGCGCGTTCGGCCTCGGTCAGGCGCCGCACGCGGTGATAAGCGTTGAGAAACACGCGCGCCTCCGGGTCAATCAAGTCACCCGGCGCGCGCCCGCCATGATCGGCCGAGTGCACGATGCACCAGTCGTTTACGCACACCGCGAGGTCGAACAGCAGGGCATCGCAGCCGGCAAAGTAATAATCGATAAAGCCGCCGAGGCGCGAGCTGCCATCTGCCTGGTCTTCGAACAGCACGTTGTCGCGGAACAAATCGGCGTGGATCGGGCCGCGCGGCAACGCAGCGTGGCGGTGCGCTGCCTGATAACGCAGTTCGTCATCCAGCAGCGCGCGCGTAGGCTGCTCAAGGAAGGGCAGAACATGCGGCGCAGTCACGCTCCACCAACGCGGCCCGCGTGGATTGTCTTGCGCGCCGGCAAATGACTGGCCCGCAAGATGCATGAATGCAAGCATCGCGGCGACCTCGCCACGCTGCGCATCGGTTGGCCGCAGATGCGAGCTTCCCGGCAAGCGCCGCACGATCGCTGCGGGTTTGCTTTTGAGCAAATGAAAGTTGTGCCCATCGAGGCCCTTTTCCGGGCCGGGGCAGGGCACACCGGCAGCGTTCAGATGTGCGGTGAGGTTGAGATAAAACGGCAGTTCCGCGGCAGTGAGTTTCTCGAAAATCGTCAGCACGTACTCGTGACGCACGCCGGCGAGTTGCGTGCTGAGGAAAAAATTGCTGTTCTCGATGCCCGATGCGATACCGCGCAATTCAATGGCTTGACCCAAATCGTATTGGGTCAGCCAAGGCGCGAGCTCTTCCAGCGTGAGAGAGGTGAAAACTGCCATTCGTGCGCCGGCCCGGGGCCTCAGTTGCGTAGATTGCGTCGGTGGAGCGCGGGCGCTCGCAGAGGAGCGCTGGCGGGAGATTGATTGAAGCGAGAGTCGAGGGTGCGGCGAATCAGAAAGTCGAGATCACCCACATCGGCACGCTGATGCTGCGCGCATCGACCCGACCGTTGGAGGGAATCAACTGCCCGCCCCCGGTCTGATCAAGCAGAACGTAGGGCGCACCGCCGGGCGGCGTGACGCGCACCATGTAGAGCTTGCCGTTGACGCGGAATTCCTCGACCTTGTCGGCACCACGCTGCTTGATGGTGATCTCTGGTTCGAGCTTGGGATCAATCGGAATTTGCGGCGGGGATGAAATTTCCGGCAATGGTTCAAGCTTGGGCGGGTTTTGAGCGAGCGCGGGTGTGGTGGCGACCAGGGCCGCGAGCGGCAATGTCAACGCTGCCGCGAACGGCAATGCCCACCACGCAGCGATCATGGCGAACTGCGAACGCGCGCGCGCGGAATCAGGGAGGAGCCGGAGTGTTTTCATGGGAGCATTTTAGCAAGCTGATGATCGATTCTCACGCGGAGTTTCAAGGGGGTTGTTGCGCCAGATCAATATGAATACACGGTGGCTGGCGCCCGTCTCCGGCACCAAGCAACGGAGCAGACATGCATTGGCGTCCTGGGTTCACAGGTACAACAGGCGCTCGCGTTCCACCGCAGACGGCGTGAAGCCCTTGGTCTCGTAAAACTTGAAGATGGTGCCGACGATTTCATCCGGGTCATCGAGAAAGGTCATGAGGTCAATGTCGCCCGGCTCGATCAGCTTGCGCGCTACGAGTTGATCACGCATCCAGTCGGCAAGGCCGCCCCAGAACGCTGTGCCGACCATGATGATCGGCATCTTTGGTGCCTTGCCGGTCTGTACCAGGGTCAGAGCCTCCATCAACTCATCGAGGGTGCCAAAGCCGCCTGGCATCACGACGTAGGCGCAGGCGAATTTGACGAACATGAACTTGCGCGCAAAAAAGTGGCGAAAGTAGAGCGACACGTTCTGATGCATGTTGGGCTGCTGCTCGCGCGGCAATTCGATGTTCAATCCGACAGCGGCGCTTTTGCCATCAAAGGCACCGCGATTGGCCGCTTCCATCAGGCCCGGCCCGCCACCGGAGATCACGGTGAAGCCCGCATCCGACAGCTTGCGCGCGATGATTTCGGTCTGCTGGTAGACCGGGTCAGCGGGTAAAATTCGCGCGGAGCCGAAGATCGACACGGCAGGGCGCAGCGGCTCCAGGCGCTCGGTGGCCTCGACGAATTCCGACATGATGCCAAACAGCCGCCACGCCTCGCGCGCCGAGTAGTCCGGTGCCGGGTCGATCCGGTTGACTTGACGTTGCATTGCGCTTCTCCTTTGTTGCAGATTTCGCTGCTTACGTTGTTTCCACAGTTTTCACTGGTACTGCTTTTTCCATCGCTTTCGACGTTTCCAACGATCGCATCAGCCCGAGCACTCCCACCCGCCTTGTATCGCTTCCTGCGCCGCCCCCATGCCTCGCTTGCTTCTGGTTGACGGCTCGTCCTACCTCTATCGCGCGTTCCACGGTCTGCCTGATTTGCGCAGTCCTGCTGGTGAGCCGACGGGTGCCATGCACGGCGTGATTGCCATGCTGCGCAAGCTCAAGGCAGAGTATCACGCCGAGTATCTGGCGTGCGTGTTTGATGCCAAGGGCAAGACATTCCGCGATGACTTGTACAGCGAATACAAGGCGCAGCGCGCGCCGATGCCGGATGATCTGCGCGTGCAGATCGAGCCGATCCACGAATTCGTGCGTGCGCTCGGCTGGCCACTGTTGATGGTGGATGGGGTCGAAGCCGATGACGTGATCGGCACTCTCGCCGTGATGGCGGAACGCGACGGCATCGACACCGTGATCTCGACTGGCGATAAAGACCTCGCGCAGTTGGTCAACCATCACGTTACGCTGATCAACACCATGAGCAACGAGACGCTCGATATTGCTGGTGTCACGCAAAAGTTTGGCGTGCCACCGGAACGCATCGTGGACTACCTCACGCTGATGGGGGATGCGGTCGATAACGTCCCCGGCGTCGAAAAGGTCGGCCCCAAGACCGCTGTCAAGTGGCTTGCCCAATACGGCACGCTCGACGGTGTGATCGCGCATGCGGCTGACGTCAAGGGCGTGGTCGGTGACAACTTGCGCAAGGCGCTCGACTGGCTGCCGCAAGGGCGCGTGCTGGTCACCGTGAAATGCGACGTACCGGACTTGTCGCTCGCCGCGTTGAACCCGCCACCCGAAGACCACGCCGCGATGCGCGCCCTGTATGAGCGTTATGGCTTTCGCACTTGGCTCAAAGAGTTGGAAGGTGGCGAAACTGTTACCGGTGATAACGCTGAAACCTTTGGTGGGAGCGCATCCAAATGGCGCGCCAAGCCGGGAGCCACTCCTGCCAAGGCTTTCGGGGCAGTGCCAGTACCGACTACGCCCACCGCGACGCTGCCGGTCATCCCCGTGCGCGACAAACAGTACGAAGCGATTCGCAGTCTCAACGCGCTGGAACGTTGGATCGCGCTGCTCGATGCCGCGCCACTCGTTGCCGTAGATACCGAGACCACCGGCCTTGATTCACTCACCGCCAAACTGGTCGGCATCTCGTTCGCCATTGAGCCTTACGTGGGCGCTTATCTGCCGCTCATGCATCGCGGCCCGGATGTGTCATCGCTTGATCTCGGCAGCGCCACGCCTGACGTGGCGCAGATCGATTTCGCCACAGCGCTCGCGCGGCTCAAGCCCTGGCTGGAGAACGCGGACAAAAAGAAGGTTGGGCAAAACCTCAAGTACGACGCCCACATCTTTGCCAACCACGGCGTCCGCCTGCGCGGTGTTGCGCACGACACCCTGCTGCAGAGTTATGTGATCGAATCGCACAAGAGCCACGACATGGATTCGCTGGCCGACCGGCACTTGGGCCGCAAGACCGTGAAGTTTGAAGAGGTTTGCGGCAAGGGTGTGAACCAAATCGGCTTCGATCAGGTGGCGATTGACAAGGCCACCAACTATGCGGCTGAAGATGCCGAAGTGACGATGCACCTGCACCGCATGCTGTGGCCGCAGGTGGAGGCCGATGCCAAGCTCGCCGCGATTTATGCGCTGGAGCTGCCGGTGGCGCAGGTGCTGTTCAAGATGGAACGTACCGGCGTGCTGGTCGATGCCGCCTTGCTGGAAAAGCAAAGTGGCGAACTCGGCGCGCGCATGCTGGAGCTGGAGCAAAAAGCGTACGAAGCGGCGGGGCAACCGTTCAATCTTGCCAGCCCCAAGCAGATCGGCGAAATCTTTTTTGAAAAAATGAAACTGCCGGTGGTGAAGAAGACACCATCGGGCGCGCCCTCGACGGATGAAGAGGTGCTGCAAAAACTCGCCGAAGACTATCCGCTACCCAAAATTTTGCTCGACTATCGCGGCACCGCGAAGCTCAAGAGTACCTATACCGACAAGCTGCCGAAAATGATCAACGCGCAAACCGGGCGCGTGCACACCAACTATGGGCAGGCGATTGCAGTCACCGGCAGGCTCGCGTCAAACGATCCGAATTTGCAAAACATTCCGATCCGCACGGCAGAAGGGCGGCGCATTCGCGAGGCCTTCATCGCACCGGCGGGGCGCTGCATTGTCTCGGCCGACTATTCGCAGATCGAGTTGCGCATCATGGCGCACATCTCGAAAGACGCAGCCTTGCTCGCGGCGTTCGCGGCCGGGGAAGACGTGCATCGCGCCACTGCATCCGAGATCTTCGGCACGCCACGCGGCGAAGTCACCAGCGAACAGCGCCGCTACGCCAAGGTGATCAACTTCGGGCTGATCTACGGCATGAGCGCGTTTGGCCTGGCGGGCAATCTCGGTATAGAGCGTCACGCCGCGCAAAATTATATAGACCGCTATTTCGAACGTTTCGCCGGCGTCAAGCGCTACATGGATGACACGCGCGTGACAGCCAAACAAAACGGCTATGTCGAGACCGTGTTCGGCCGCCGCTTGTGGCTGGCCGAGATCAACAGCCCGAATGGCCCGCGCCGCCAGGGCGCCGAGCGCGCCGCGATCAATGCGCCGATGCAGGGCACGGCGGCTGATCTCATCAAGATGTCGATGATCGCGGTGCAGGACTGGATCGAACGTGATCAACTGCAATCGCGCCTTATCATGCAGGTACATGATGAATTGGTGCTCGAAGTGGCGAACGATGAGCTTGAACTTGTGCGTCAAAAGGTGCCCGCGTTGATGGCGGGCGTGGCCGAGCTCGACGTCAGGCTTGAAGCTGAACTTGGTGTCGGTGCCAATTGGGATCAGGCGCACTAAGGCGGCATGTGATGGCGCGTCTGCTTCAATACTGGTTCGCCAGCGCTGCTACAGCAGCGCTGCTCGCCGTGAGCAGCGGGGCAGGCGCTGCGTCATTCGGCGCGCCGGTGCTCGAATCCGGCCTCGGCGAAACGCTGCGTATCGTCCTGCCGGTGATTCCTACCGGCCGTGACCGGCTGACGATTGATTGTGTGAAGCTGCGCTCTGGCGGAGAACTCAACGATATTTCCGACGGCGTGCGCGCAGACATCGTTGCAACGGGCGAGCGGCAGGCCGTGGTGTTGACGACGGTGAGACCGATAAACGAACTGGTGATCAGCGTCGGTGTGAGTCTCGAATGCGGCGCCTTTTTTTTACGTCGCTACACCTTTTTGCTGGACTTGCCCTCAGCAGAACGCAGGAGTGCAGCCGCTGCTGCTGCGCCGCCGCCAGCGCCTCCGCCTTCGGTGCCGCTGGACGGAGCTTTTGCGCCCGCGACCGCGACAACCAATGCGGCACCCGATGCGCGAGCATCCAAAGGTGCTGCGGGTTCTGAATCTGCAGGCCGGCGCGCGCGCGCCACGCGATCCAATGTAAACAATCCAGCGAACAAAGGCGCAGGCAAAGGAATCGCGCTAGCGCAAACGCGTGCAACCAGCGTGATGCGGCCAGAGGATGAACCTGGTGTGCTGCCTCGCGCCGGACGTAACGCGCAGGCCGCACGCACCACACGCCCGCCGCTTGCACCGCCGGTGCGCTCAATGCTCAAAATCGAGCTCGGTGGCATCGACGAATTCCTCGCGTCACAACCGCGCCTGCTGCTTGAGCAGAGCACCGGCATGCGCCTCGCCACCGACATATCCGCACCAGATCGCCAGAGCACGGCTGCGATTGCCGCCGACCGCGGATTTAAGCAGGCACACGCGCGCTACATCGCCGCCATGCGCGATGCACCCGATCCGGTGGCGACGGAGAACGAGGCCCTCGGCAAGCGCCTCGACGCCTTCAGCAAAGATTTGTCCTCACTCAAGCTCGACCTGCAAACCACGCGCGCGCGCGCAGATGCGCTTGAAGCCTCGCGCGTACCCTGGTCGTGGCTGGTGATCGCCGCTGCCCTTGCAGCACTGCTCGCTGGTGGGGCTGCAGCCTGGTGGTTGCGCCGCACTGAGCGCCGGCCCGCTGGCAGGTTGATTGATCTAGAAGGTCCGCGGCCGGGCAAGACAGGTGCTTCCCCGGGTGGCGCAGCGCCCGAGTCAGCGCACAAGCGCGATTTCACTGCCACGGTAGTGATGACTCGTGCAGAGCATGCGCGGCGCGTCGCACGGGGCGATCTGGATCCAGAAGCGCAGGCCAGCGCGTCTCCCGTAGTCGAAGCCGCGCCTGTTGCCCCGGTTGGTCTGGTGGCCACGATCGAGCCGCCGCGCGACAACAGCGACGACCTCGCGTCATTCAACCTCCCACGCTTTGACAAGCCTTCCACTGCACCGCCTGCGGTCGAGCAAGCGATCGCCGCGGCGAGCACGGCGATTGCCGCAGGGGTTGCGACGCGTGCAACGTCGGTAGCCGCCGCGGCACCGCTAAAGCTCGACAAGAATTCGTTGACTCAACAACTGGCGGCCATGGACGACTTATCGGACGAAGCCTGGGCCAGTTACCGGCATCCGTCTGACCCCGGCGGCGTGGCAGTGCCGTTTGGCACTGCGGCGGCAACCACCGGGAATGCCGCCGCCGCGGTGCCTGGAGGATCTGCGTTGCGGGAGGGGAAGGACAGGGAAACGCTTGGCGCTTCTGCTATTGCGGCTGCATTGGCACCCACGCCGGCTCCCACGATGGATGATCTCCAGATCGACTTTTCCCTCGATCTGGAGACGAAGACTACCAGCGCAGCTGTTGCAGAAGAGGTTGCAGCCACGTCGGCTCGCGATGCCGGCATGATTTCCACGTCGGACATCAGCGCCCTGATCGAGCCGCCACCACTCGATGAGACACAACGAAATGCCGCGCGAGCGATAGCCGGCTCGTCGTCCCAGACATCATCCACACAAATGGACCAAGGCGCATTCGCACTTGAAATAATCGATCCGCCGCCCGCTCTCAAGCTTTCGGAAACGGGGAATCGAATCACGCTTGCCGCCATGGAGGCATCAGCACCGGATACAGCTGAATCAGAAAAAATGCGCGACGTGATGGCTGCTGCATCCAGCGTGATGGAGACCGTACACAAGCTGATGCAGGAAGGCCACCCGGGCAGTGCCTTGCGCACACTCGGCACTTATCTCGAATCGGCGCCGCCGCAGGCACCGCCTGGTCCATGGATACAGCTCGCTCACGCCTTGCATGACGTGGGCATGCGGGAAGAATATGTCGAAGCGCAAGAATTGTTCAAGGAGCGCTTCGGCGCTGACCTGCCGCGCTGGGAAGCGGCGTATGAACTCAAGCGCCATCAAATGGGTATGGCGCGCGTGACGGGTATCGAGATCATGGTCGCTGCCGGGCGCGGCAAGCCCGAATTGATCGGCCGTCTGGCGGGTCTTGCTTACCGCGTCGCGGTACCGCCTGAAGTGCTGTTTGATGTACTGCTGCACCGGGAACTGTTGCAGCAGGTGGCGCAGACGCAGGTGGCATCACAAGCCGCCACAGGTGACGGTAGCGATCACGTCGACATCAGTCTTTAGCGTGGAAGTTGGAGTCTCGGGCCGCTTGAAAATGTGGCCATCTGAAGGCACGCGGTGGCGTGAACAACCAGGCGCAGAGTGCAGTCGCGTGCCGGCAACAGCAAAGCAGCCGCTCGCAGCTGCTATTTGGCCACGCCCATGATCACATCTGGCAGCCACATCACCGTTTGCGGAAACACCGTGATGATGCCGATACACAGTACCAGGCAGGCAAAGAAGGGCAGCGACGCATGCGCAATTGTGTTGGCGTCTTTTCCAGTCATGTTTTGCAGCACAAACAGATTGAAGCCGACCGGCGGCGTGACCTCGGCAATCTCGACCAGCAGCACGATGAAGATGCCGAACCACACCACGTCAAACCCGGCCTTAAGAATCATCGGCAACACGACTGTAGAGGTGAGAACGATCATCGAGATTCCGTCGAGCGCGGTGCCGAGCACGAT
>JANPAR010000112.1:0-2722 GCA_031430015.1 Burkholderiales bacterium | reverse complement strand
GTGGGATGACATCAGCTCGGTCGAAGCGCGCCTGGCCGAAGTCGGGCTCGATGCGCACAGCCCGGCGATTCGCCAGACGTTGCAGCTGACGCGCGAGTTGATCGGCTTTCCGCGCCACCTCTCGCAGCATGTGGGCGGCTTTGTGATCGCCGCCGGCCCGCTCTCGGAACTGGTGCCGATCGAAAACGCCGCCATGCCCGAGCGCACCGTGATCCAGTGGGACAAGGACGACCTTGACACCCTCGGCCTGCTCAAGGTCGATGTGCTGGCACTCGGCATGCTCACCGCGATCCGCCGCACGCTCGACGTGCTCAACGTGTTTCACCAGATCGACATGCGCGTCGAAGACATTTCCCGCCGAAGACCCGGTGGTGTATGACATGGTCTGCAAGGCCGATACGGTAGGGGTGTTCCAGATTGAATCACGCGCGCAGATGAGCATGCTGCCACGCCTGCTGCCGCGCTGTTTTTACGATCTGGTGATCGAGGTGGCGATCGTGCGGCCCGGGCCGATTCAGGGCGGCATGGTGCACCCCTATCTGCGCCGGCGCCAGGGTCTGGAGCCGGTGAGTTATCCGAGTGAAGCGGTGCGCGGCGTGCTCGAGCGCACCCTCGGCGTGTCGATTTTTCAGGAGCAGGCGATGCAACTGGTGGTGGCCGCGGCCAACTTCACGCCGGGCGAAACCGACCAAATGCGCCGCGCGATGGCCGCCTGGAAGCGCAAAGGCGGCCTCGCGCCATTTCGCGACAAGATGCTCGCCGGCATGGCGCACAACGGTTACACGCCCGAGTTTGCCGAGAGTTTGTACAAGCAGATTCAGGGCTTTGGGGAATACGGCTTTCCGGAATCACATGCGGCCAGCTTTGCGCTCCTGGTGTATGTGTCGTGCTGGTTGAAATGCCACCACCCGGCGGCGTTTGCCTGCGGCTTGCTCAATTCCCAGCCGATGGGGTTTTATGCGCCGTCGCAGCTGGTGCAGGATGCGCAGCGCCATGGCGTCGAGGTGCGCGCCGTCGATGTGACGGCGAGTGACTGGGATTGCACGCTGGAAGTGGCAGATGCCATGACAGATGAGGCGAGGAATGCTCCGAGACCCGCTCTGAGACTGGGTTTGCGGCTGATCAATGGTTTGGCCCAGGAGGCTGCGGAGCGCATTGCCACCGCACGCAGCATCGCCCCGTTTGCCAGCATCACCGATCTGGAACGGCGCGCCGGCTTGCCACGCCGTGACCTCGAAGCGCTGGCTCGTGCTGATGCGCTCGTCACACTGGCAGGGCACCGGCGCGAAGCGTATTGGGAAACGCTCGGACTCGAAGCGCCGCTGGCACTCGATGCGGGGGAGTCAGTGAACCGGCACGACAGCCGCAACGCAGAGCTGATCGCCGCCAGCGAAGGCAGTGACATCGTGATGGATTACGCCACCACCGGCCTTACCCTGAGGCGGCATCCACTCGCGTTATTGCGCGCGCGCCTGGAGCGGGGACCGGCCAAACACATCACCGCCGGGCGCCTCGAACAATTGCCAGATCGTGCCTGGGCGCGCGTCTGCGGCATCGTCACCTGCCGTCAGCGCCCCGGCACTGCCAAAGGAACGGTGTTCGTCACGCTTGAGGATGAAACCGGCTCGATCAATGTGATCGTCTGGCCTGATCTGGTCGAGGCGCAGCGGCGCGAGTTGCTGGCAGCGCGTCTGCTCGGGGTTTATGGGCAGTTGCAGCGCGAGGGCCTGGTGCTTAACCTGGTGGCGCGGCGTTTGTTTGATCACACCGCGCTGTTGGGGCGGTTGGGTACGAGGTCACGCAATTTTCATTGAGGACATGGCGGGAACCTGCCTTGGCAACCCCCCAACGCACTCGCCAATGCACTTGCCACTGCGCCAGACGCAGTGACGGGCTACAGAAACCTGCCTCAGGAGCGCGGCGGCTTGAAACCATTCTCGACCCACGCCGCTGCGCTGCTGCGCGTGAGTTTGAATGAAGGCATCACATTCACGCTGGCCAGTTCTTCGTCGAGTTCGTCGACCGCGAACAGGCGCGCCGACGGATTGTCGTCATCCGGCTCAATCGACAGGGTCACCGTGATGCGTTTTGCACCAGCGTTGACATCAAAGCTTTTATTGAGCATCGCGTGCTGATGCTTCTGGTGCCGCGCCAGCACTTCGGAAGCAGTCTTGACCAGGGTGCTGAAGGCGAAGGCATCGAGCGGTTTGGGATTCTTCTTGTCGCGCCCCATGGTCCAGGGGCCGGTGAGCGCTGGTTCGGCTTCGCCGTCCTGGATCATCTCGACGGCCCAGCCTTCGTCGTCGATGTTTTTGATCACGCGGGCAGTCCAGCCATCGTCACGCCAGAGGCGCGGATCCTGGGTGCGTGGGTCGCGCCCGGGCTCGGGCGCTTCAGTGGCTTCTGGTGCGGCAAGCGGTTGCGGCGCTGGTGCGTTGTCCGCACCATCTGCGTTTCCCCGAGGGAGCGCGGCGTGCGCATTTTGGAGCACAGACTGGGCATCCTGGACCACAGCTTGGGCATCTTGGAGCACAGACTGGGCATCGGCTGCACAGGCGCTGCCGGGCTGTAGCGGCAATACTTCCGTTGCTGCAGCGGAGAAGGCAGCAGGCACTGCCTCTTTATTAGCGCGCTTCTCGCGCGGTTTACGGATGGTTTTCATGCGCTCAATCGGCAGAGGGTAGGGGGAAAAACAAAAACCGCCCGAAGGCGGTTTTTGTGT
>JANPAR010000111.1:0-6744 GCA_031430015.1 Burkholderiales bacterium | reverse complement strand
CTTTTTGCGCTGTGACGTCGCGTCCGCTGGCGAGTGATGCGCGCGCACGCAGCACCGCGCGGCTGCTTTTTTCCTGATCGAACACCTGGGCAAATTCATCAATCTCGACACGCAGCGCCGGCCCCGTGCCACCAAGCAATACGCCACCTGCCACTGCACGCTCCTTGAGACGCGCTTCGATCAGGTTGCTCGGTGTCGAGACCCAGCGTGTCTGTGCATAGGCAGCGGGCCGCGCAGCGTTGACATAAGCGAGGCGGTAATAGAGCGCGGTCGAATCCATCCAGTTGGGCGCGGTGACCAAGGCCTGGCTCAAGCCTTTCACTGGCACAGAAGGTGCCGGGGACGGCAGACCAAAGTCGTAAGCGCCGACTGCTTCTTTGGGCTTCGGGCCGACGCCGCACGCAGCGAGCACTGCCATCGCCGCACACACGGTCGCAATACAAACCTGCTTTTTCATTTTTTGCTCCACAGAATTCTTCAGGGTCACGCCGCAGCACACACGCAGCACCATGCTATTTCGCCGCGCCGGCCGGCGCGGCAAAGCCCGCCTCACCCGGTCCCGGCGCAGAGGGCGGCGCGCCGAACAACACACTGGCCGGCTCATCGCCAATTTTTTCGGCCACCTTGTCTACCGTGCGCAGGCTGCGTGCGGCGTCTTCCATCAGGGTGTTGACGCGCGGTATCGTTTGCGCTTCGACGCTGGTCACGGTTTGTGTGACGCGCTCCACACTCTGGCTGATCTGTACTGCGCTCTGGCCGATTTGGGCGGCGCTCTTGGCGAGGCCATCGACGGCATCGAGCTTCTTGTTGATGTCTACCGCAAGCTTGCTGATGTTGCCGAGCATGCCATCCGCATTGGTGAGCGTGCGCCGACCATCGCCCGCGAGTGCGGTGATGCTATTGGCAGCGGGCTGCACTTCGTCGGCGAGCTGGCCGATTTTTTTGGTCGCGTCCTGCAAGTTGACCATGGTCTGCTTGAGGATCGCCTGATTGCTGTCGTCAAGCAGTTTGTTGATTTGCGTCATCGCGGTCGCAGCCTTGACCACCATTTCTTCGCCGGAGATGGAGAACCGGTCAAACATCGAAGGGCGGATCGCGATACGCAACGGATCACTCGCTTTGGATTCGAGCTTCTTCACGTCCTTGATTTTTTCGTCGGCATCGAGCTGAATGAAGGCGAGGCCGGTCAGGCCTTGCAAGCCCAGCTCGGCGAACGTTGCATTGGTCACCGGTGTGGTCGGCAGGATGCCAACCTTGACCAAGATCTGCCCCGGCTTTTTGTCGTCAAACTCGATGGCCTCGACTTTGCCGACTTCCATGCCGCGATACTTCACGGCCGCCTGCACGTTGAGGCCGGCAATCGAGCCGCTGGTGGTGAGCACGTAAGGCGTGCGCTCCTGCGTGTCGCGGTTGAGCCACATGGCGGTGAGGACGACGGCAGCCGTCAGCAGCACCGTGAAGATGCCGGCGATCAGGGCGTGGGATTTGTTTTCCATGGCGCTCAGTAGAGAAGTCGGTAACCGTGGCCGCTAGACCACAAAAGGATACTCGCGAATCACCTCGATGGCACGCTGCGCGCGCTCACCGAGGAAGAATTTTTTGATGAAGGGATGTGGCACCGCAATCACGTCGCGCACCGGCGCGTTGATCAGCACCTTCTGGTCGGCCAGCACCGCCACCGTGGTGGAGATTTCAAACAGGGTGTCCAGATCGTGCGTGACCATCACCACCGTGAGGCCCAGTTCGCGGTGCAGGTCGCGGATCAGCGCGACGAAAGAGTCGGAGCGGTCCGGGTCGAGACCAGCAGTCGGCTCATCGAGGAAGATCAGCTCGGGTTCGAGTGCCAGCGCGCGCGCCAGCGCAATGCGCTTGACCATGCCGCCGGAGAGATCGGACGGCATCTTGTAGGCGTGCCGCCCCTCGATGCCAACCATCTGCAACTTGAGCATGACGGCATCGCGGATGATGTCTTCATCAAAGCATTTGAGTTCGCGCAGGGGCAGGGCGATGTTGTCGAACACCGGCAGCGCCGAGTACAGCGCGCCCTGCTGAAACAGCACGCCCCAGCGGTTGCGCAGGGCTTGCAGCGCGTGCTTGTCTTTGGAGTCGAGGCGCTGGCCGAATACCTTGATGTGGCCCTGATGCGGCGTCTCCAGCCCCAGCATCTGACGCAGCATGGTGGTCTTGCCAGCGCCCGAACCACCGACCAGCGAGAGGATGTCGCCGCGCTTGACGATCAGATTCACATCCTTGTGGACGATATGCTCGCCGAACTTGGTCCACAAGCCTTCGATCTCGATGATGTTGACGCCGTCCCAGTCGCGCACGCTGTGGGATTGTGGTGCGGTACCAGGCTGTGGACGTTGGGCGCCAAGGTTTTCCGGCGGCATCCCGCCAGAAACCGCTCCTGGAGCGGCTTCCCGGCCTGCGCCCGAATCAGGCTGCGTGGATTTGACAGGCTGCGTCATATGCCGACGTTGGAAAATGCAATTGCAAAAATCGCATCGGCAATGATCACCACCGTGATCGAGGCCACCACCGAACTCGTGGTGCCTTGGCCGAGACTCTCGGTATTCGGTTCAATGCGCAGCCCGAAGTGGCACGACACCAGTGCAATGAGGATGCCGAACACGATGCCTTTGCCCAGACCGAGCCAGAGATTGGCAATCTTCACCGCGTTGGGCAGGGCATTGAAGAAATACGAAATCGACAGATCGAGCTGGAGCTTGGCCGCAACCATGCCGCCGAACAGCGCCACCGCATCGGTCCACAAAATCAGCAGCGGCATCGCGCAGGCAAGCGCGAGCACCTTGGGCATGATCAATCGAAAGCCGTGCGGAATGCCCATTACGGTGAGGGCGTCGAGCTCTTCGGTGACACGCATCACACCTAGCGCTGCGGTCATCGCCGAGCCAGAGCGCCCCGCCACGAGAATGGCCGCCAGCACCGGGCCCAGCTCGCGGATGATCGCCACGCCGAGCAGGTCAACGATGAAAATATCTGCGCCAAACTGCTTCAACTGCTTGGCCGACAAATACGAGAGCACGATGCCGATCAAAAACCCCACCAGCGCGGTGATGCCAAGCGCCTGCGCGCCGCTCCGATACAGGTTGGCCGAAATCTCGCGCCACGGCCCGGCCAGCGGCGCGCGCGCAAAGCGGCCCACGTCGAGCACAATCTGGCCGAGCAGGCGCACGAAACCACTGAGATGATCGGCAAACAAAAACACGCGCGTGCCGACTGATTCAAACAATGTGCGCACGGTGATGACGATGCTGCGATCCGGCGGCATCTCCGACTTGGCGAGGTTGGCGAAAAATGCCTCGTGCTCGGCGGCGAGCAAAAGTCTCTCGGGGCGTTTGCCGCCTGCCGCGCGCCAGAACATCAGCGCGCCGACGTGATCCATGGTCTCCACCGCCCGCAAATCCCAGGCGAGGTTCGGCGAGCGCGCGTGCTCATTGAGCGCGGTACGCAAGGCACGCAGCGCAGCCGGCGCGAGATCGTGCGACATGGTGTGCACGTTCCAGCGTCCAGTGGCCACGAGCACAGACCCGGCAGCAGCGCGACTCAATGCGAGCGCGGGAGCGTGCGCATGCACGCCGGACGGCGTGGTCGCGTGATCGCTTGCTGTGGTGCTGGTGTTCATCCCCGGAGCGCTTGGCGCGGCTTGTGGTGACGGCTGCGGTGTTTGGAAAACGCCTGCCGTGGTGTCGCGCCGAGTGTAACAAACGATAGGCGCTTGCCGTGTTGAAGGAGCGCCTCCAATCGCGTCGCATAGAATCGCGCCATGCTGCGAACCCCCATAGACACAGCGCCCGTTGCTGCAAACGCCATTGACGGCCCCCTGCGCGCCGAAGCCGTTGCCGCCCTGATGGCGCCTGAGGCGCGGCGCTGGTTTGATCTGCGCGTGGTCGAAACTACCGCTTCGACCAATTCCGATTTGTTGCGCGATGCGGCCAGTCTGCCATCTGGCAGTGTGCTGGTCACCAGGGAGCAGACTGCCGGGCGCGGCCGGCGCGGGCGTGTGTGGATTGCGCCGCCCGGCGGCAGCCTTGCCTTTTCCGTGTTGTGGAAATTTGCCGGTAATGCTGCGGCACTGTCGGGCCTGAGTCTCGCCGTGGGCATTGCCGTGGCGCGCGCGGTGGAGCGTCATGGTGCGCTTGGAATTGGCCTCAAATGGCCGAACGATCTGGTGGCTTTGCGCGGGGGCGCTTGGTGCAAGACCGGCGGGATGTTGATTGAGTTGACTGCGACTGATGGGGCCGGGAGTGTGGGTGGTGCGACGGGCGGTGCGACGGGGGCTGTGATCGGCGTCGGCCTCAATCTCGATCTGGGTGCGGCGGCCGGCCAGATCGATCAACCGGTCACTGACCTGCGCACGCTTGGGTGCGCCGCATCGCGCGAGGCGCTGCTGGCGGAAATACTGGTGCAACTCTCGATCGTGCTGCCGGCGTTTGCGCTCGATGGTTTCGCGCCACTGGCTGCCGAGTGGAACCAACGCCACGCCTGGCAAGGCATGGCGGTGAGTCTGGTGCAGAACGATCAACAGCCCGGCACGGCAATCGGCACCGCACGCGGGGTGGCCGAGGATGGCGCGTTGTTGATCGATACCGCTGCGGGGGTGCAGCGTGTGCTCAGCGGCGACCTATCGCTGCGGATCGCCTCCGCGCTACCGGCTGTATAGAAAGAAGCAGAAAGAAAAAAGCAGATGCCTCTGCGCAGCGTCAATCGATCTTGATCTGCGCCTCGCGCACCACGCGGCCCCACACTTCATAGTCGCGCTTCATCGCCGCAGCGAACTGCTCGGGGCTGGTGTCCACCGTCTGCAAGCCAATGTCATTGATGCGCGCTTGCACATCCGCCAGCTTGAGAATGCGCGCGATTTCTGCGCCGAGTTTGGCAGTGATCTCGCG
Organism: Burkholderiales bacterium; assembly: GCA_031430015.1. Taxonomy (GTDB): domain Bacteria; phylum Pseudomonadota; class Gammaproteobacteria; order Burkholderiales; family JAEUOS01; genus CANJDH01. The sequence goes on along the minus strand of JANPAR010000111.1, from coordinate 1,831 downwards.
CGGCGCATTGGCCGGCAGCAACATGCCGAACCAGCCTGAGGCTTCAAAATCCTTCAGTCCCTGCTCGGCGAAGGTCGGTACGTCAGGCAACGCGGTATAGCGGCGCGTGCCCGAGATGCTGAGGAATTTCATGCGGCCTGAGGCCAGATGCGGGCGTGCGGAAGTGAGGTCGATGAAACCGGCGGGCACCTGCCCGCCCATCAGGTCGGTGGCCAGGGGTGCGCCGCCCTTGTAAGGCACGTGGGTGAGTTTCAACCCGGTTTGCAGATTGAACAATTCGCCGTGCAGGTGCGAGGTGGTACCGGCGCCAAACGTGCCATAGCTGCCGAACTTTCCCTGGTCAGCTTTGGCGAGCGCGATGAATTCCTTGAGGTTGTTGGCGGGCGAACCGATGGGCACGGCGAACAGGTTGGAGGAGAGCGCCAATTGCGCAACCGGCGTGAAGTCCTTGAACACGTCGTAGGGCAGCTTGGGGTTGAGGTGCGGCATCTGCACCAGGGTTGTGATGCCGATCAACACAGTGTAGCCATCGGGCGCGGCCTTGGCGACGAGGTCGTTGCCGAGGATGCCGCTGGCGCCGGCGCGATTCTCGACCACCACTTGCTGGCCCCACGCCTCCGTGAGCTTGGAGGCGAGCATGCGCGCAATGATGTCGGTGCCACCGCCGGCCGGGTAGGGCACGATGAAGCGGATCGGTTTGTTCGGGTAAGGCTGCGCCGGTGAAGTCAGCGGCAGCCATGCCAGTGCGGCGCTTAAGAGGCGCGTGGCCCAGGTCATCCAGATGGTCATGCGAGGCTCTCCGTGGCTGCAATTGAACAAGCTTGGAGTGTACCGGTGTCCCAGTCTATGATTGAATCCCGCCATCACATTTGGAGCGCTGCATCATGCTGAAAAGACTGTTGGTCTACCTCGCTGCCGCGCTTCTCACTACAGGCGCAGGCAATGCCTTTGCGCAGGACAATTTCCCCAACAAACCGGTGCGCATGATCGTGCCCTTCCCCGCGGGCCAGGCCACCGACATCATTGCGCGCCTGATGGCCGACAGCCTGGGCAAAATCTGGGGCCAGCAGGTGGTGGTGGAGAATCGCCCCGGCGTACCGGGAATGATGGCCGGCCGCGATGCCGCCCCCGACGGCTACACCATCACGCTCGGCACCAGCGGCACGCTGGCCGTCAACCCCGGCGTCTACGCCAAGTTGCCCTACGAGACCGCGCGCGATTACGCCTTTGTCAGCGGCGGCTCCACGGTGCCGATGATCATCGTGGCCAACCCCGCGTTGCCCTACGGCTCACTCAAGGAATTGGTCGATGCCGCCAAAAAAGAGCCGGGCAAATTCAACATCGGCTACGGCGGCGTCAACAACACGCAGCACCTGACCGGCGAATATTTCAAATCACGCGCCGGTGTGGACATGGTGGGCATCAACTACAAAGGCAGTGCGGCAGCTGTCACCGACTTGCTCGGCGGCCAGATACTGTTGCTGGTCGACAGCCTCGCCGCGACCCTGCCGCACATCAAGGCGGGCAAGATCAAGGCGCTCGCCATCACCTCGCTGCAACGCGCGCCGCAATTGCCCGACCTGCCCACCGTGGCCGAACTCGGCTATCCCGGCTTTGAAGGCGTGGGCTGGGCCGGGCTGGTCGTACCCAAGGCCACGCCCCAGGCCATCGTCGACAAGATCGGTGCCGATGCGCGCCGCGTGTTGAGCGATGCAGCTATGCGTGGCATGGTGGCGGATCGCGGCATGGTGGCTGATCCGCGCGGGCCGAAAGAGTGGGGCGAGTTTGTGAATGCGGAAGTGGCGAAGTGGGGTGCGGTGGCCAAGCAGGC
>JANPAR010000110.1:0-1807 GCA_031430015.1 Burkholderiales bacterium | reverse complement strand
TGGCCAATACCAAGCATCGCGATCTGCCTGCTGATGCCGGCGATGTCACGATGGGCCGTCTCGAAGGCCTGAATAACCAAAAAGATGGTGCCAACGTCCACGAGACGCGCGCTGATATGCAACGCACCATGCAGCGCCATTGCGGCGTGTTCCGCTTTCCGGCGATGATGGCCGAGGGCGTGGCCAAGATCAAGGACGTGGCCGAGAAGGTCAACCGCCTTGAGATCAAGGACAAGAGCAAGGTGTTCAATACCGCGCGCATCGAAGCGCTCGAGTTGCAAAACCTGATCGAAGTGGCACGGTCAACCATGATCTCTGCCGAAGCGCGCAAGGAATCCCGCGGCGCGCACAGCCGCGATGACTTCCCCGACACCGAGGCCAATCCTGGCGGGCGCGACGATAAAAATTGGCTCAAACACTCGCTCTGGTACAAAGACGGTGACCGACTTGACTACAAACCGGTGACGATGAAGCCGCTGACGGCAGAGTCGATTCCGCTCAAGGCGCGTACTTACTGAGTTCCGCACCTTTTATCGACAACGCCAATTCCGGCACTTTTCTTTCAGCTTCTCCTCTTTTCGCGCCTCCCGGATTACACGCCATGAAGTTATCCATCTACCGTTACGACCCCGACCGCGACGCCGCACCTTACATGCAGGACTATGACGTAGCCCTGGAGCCATCCGATCACAAGCTCCTCGACGTGCTGATTCGCCTCAAGGCGCAGGACGACAGTTTCTCCTACCGCCGCTCCTGCCGCGAAGGCGTGTGCGGGTCGGACGCGATGAATATCAACGGCAAGAATGGCCTCGCCTGTCTGATGGATGTGCATGAATTGGTCGAACCAGTCGTGCTGCGTCCACTGCCCGGCCTGCCGGTGATCCGCGATCTGATCGTAGACATGACCCAGTTCTTCAAGCAGTACAACTCGGTCATGCCTTACATGATCAACAACGATCCACTGCCCGAGAAGGAGCGCCTGCAGGCGCCGCAAGACAGGGACCAGCTCGACGGCCTCTACGAGTGCATCCTGTGCGCGTCGTGTTCGACCGCTTGCCCTTCGTTCTGGTGGAATCCGGACAAGTTTGTCGGCCCTGCGGGTTTGTTGCAGGCATACCGCTTCATCGCCGACACGCGCGACCAAGCGACTGCCGAGCGCCTTGACAACCTTGAAGATCCGTACCGCCTGTTCCGCTGCCACACCATCATGAATTGCGTCGACGTCTGCCCCAAGGGGTTGAACCCGACCAAGGCCATTGGCAAGATCAAAGAGATGATGGTGCGGCGCGCGGTGTAGCGCGGCGCGCCGTGTTGTCATCGCACCGGTCCACCGTCATTTTGACTATGTCCAGCACACTACAGGGCGTCGAACTCTCGCGGCTTAAATGGCAGAGCCGCCGCGGGCTGCTGGAGAACGACCTCGTGTTCGAATCGTTTTACCGCCGCTACGAGACCGAATTGACCCCGCCACGCGTCGCCGGGCTCAACACCCTGCTAGACCTCGGTGACAACGACCTCTGGGATTTGCTGTCTGGCCGCAGCGAACTTCACGCGGAGGCGGCGGGCGAAGCCCACGAGGTATTGCGCCTGTTGCGCGGCTGCTAAGGCGCGATGCAGCCAAGGCATTTTTACCTATTCTCATATTGGCCACTGCCTGTTTCAATCCAGGCATCAATCAAGGAATTCATCAGGAGAGCACCATGAGCGTGAAACCCAGCGACGTTAAAGCCACTCTGTCCTTTTCCGACGGCAGCCCTTCGGTCGATTTTCCGCTTTACAAGGGCACTGTCGGGCCGGATGTGATCGA
>JANPAR010000109.1:0-5299 GCA_031430015.1 Burkholderiales bacterium | reverse complement strand
CAACGACCGTTATGTCGGACAGAACGACCGCTGGCGCCATTCGCTCTGGCTTGAGTTCTTGTACCGCCGCTTGGTGCTAGCGCGTGACTTGTTGACACCCGACGGCGTAATTCTTGTTTCAATCAATGACGAAAATCGTGCTCGGTTGGAAATGCTGATGGACGAAGTATTTCCAGGACGGCGCATTGGCTCTTTGGTCTGGCGAACCAAAGATACCGGGAATGACTTGGGGCAGCGATTTAGCCATGTGCATGAGCATGTATTGGTCTACGCAAACATCGGCTTTCGCTTCAATGGCCGTGCAACCGATCGGGCCAAATTTAGAAATCCCGATGGCGATACGCGTGGAGATTGGGCGCCACGACCGCTCACTACGCCGAAGACACTTACTGAAAGAGAGAATACCTATTACCCCATTCAAGATCCAAAAACGGGTTACTGGTACCCCTGTGACCCAAACCGGGTTTGGGCATATGCATCCGAGAAGAAAATGCCCGAGGGGCAAAAATTACGGACCGAAACAATCGAAGAATTTATTTCTAAGGATTTGATCTATTTCCCACCCTGCGAACCGAGTGAAGTCATGTTGTTTGAAACACGGGAGGCGCTTGATAAGGCCGTATCACTAGGGAAAGGCCCGGTACTTCCGAAGAAAAAGACACCGTTGTTTCTCCCAGAATTGCCTGACCTCGAATTTTGGGTGGGAAAAAAAATCGCGCCCGGTCGCCCCTCACGCAAAGATCATTGGACGAGCAAACCGGAAAGCGAGCGCATTGCACCACTTGGATCATGGATCGCTGGCGTCAACGAGGATATCGAACTCGATGGTGGTGATGAAGATGATTCACCGGATTTGCTGCGCAGTACGCGCGGTGGCATCGCGACGGACGAAGTCAAAGAAATACTCGGTTCCAAGGCATTTCATTTTCCCAAACCGATCACCCTTATCCGAAATTTGTTGCGCCAGGCCTCGCAGCCTGACGATACCGTTCTCGATTTCTTCGCTGGCTCTGGTACCACAGGACAGGCTGTGCTGGAACTCAATAAAGAAGACGGTGGTTCCCGTCGTTTCATTCTCGGGTCAAGCACTGAAACGACCGACAAGGAACCGGACAAAAATATCTGCCGTGACGTCTGTGCCGAACGATTGCGCCGGATCATCAACGGTATCGGAGAGCGCGAAGCGCCTGACGGCGACTTCGCCTATCTAATGCTCGACAAAATCGAACCCGCCGATTTACGCTTTGAGGCGGAGTCAAATCACGCCTTCCAATTGTTGAGCCTACGCGTAACGCACTGCGCTGCGCAAGTTCCCGCTGACATAGTCAAGCTGATAGCAACAGGCGATGATTTGAGCGTAGCCTTGTGCACCGAAGTCACGCCTGATGCGATTGACGCACTGGCGCGTTTACCGGGCACACGGCTCGCGGTGTATTCGACTCGGCCGGACACTGTGCAGGAGCAGCTTGAGGCGCGTGGTAAGACGGTCAATAGCTACTCCCTTGCCGAGGCGTTGATGCGTGGGCAAGGCGGTGCAACGTGAGTACGACCCCCGACATCATGCGCGATGTGATCGCGCCGCAAAGCGATTCGCTGGAGCCTGAAGAGTTTCAATCTTCCATCGTGCGCAACATGAGCGCCGCGTTATTGCGCCGGCCTTCTCCGCCCTGCCTGCTGCGTGCTCCAACCGGGTCGGGCAAGACCTTCATGATTAGCCGCGTGCTTGAGCAGGTCTGTGCAGAACGCCCGACGCTTTGGTTTTGGTTCGTACCCTTCGTGAATCTGGTGCAGCAGACCGAAGATGCGCTGGCGGCAAATTGCCCTAGCTTGATGCCCGTGATGCTGAGTCGTGGCCGCAATCAGGATGCCGCTGCCGGGCAAGTCCTTCTTTCCACCGCCCAAGGTGTGGCGCGTGCGCAGTGGCGCAAGCAAGGCTACAGCGCGGATGCCGATGATGATGTCCGGTCACTGGCGGATACAGTAGCGCGTGCACGTGCGGCTGGCTTGGGCGTCGGCATGGTGGTCGATGAGGCGCACATCGCACTCGACAAACAAACCGAGTTCGGCAAATTCTGCCAATGGCTTGCACCCGACTATCTCGTAATGGCAACCGCTACGCCCAAAGATCAACGGCTGACGGATTTTCTGGCGCAAGCGGGTTATTCCGGCGCTGAATCATTCACAGTGAGTCGCGATGCGGTAGTCGATGCCCGGCTTAACAAGCGCTACATTGAGGCGGTCGTCTACGACACGCGAGAGAGCGTCAAGACAATCGCGGACTTGAAAGCGACGGTGTTGCGTCAGGGCTGGCGGCGCAGCCAGAGGATTAAACGTGACCTTGCTAAGCGTGGCATACCAGTCGTACCGCTCCTGCTGGTACAGGTGGCTAATGGCCCCAAAACGGTGGAAGAAGTCGAGCGTGATCTGCTCAAGCATTGCGGTGTACCGCTCGCGGCTATCGGTAAACATTCATCTGATGACCCGGACCCGGTTTTGATGGCGGCGATTGCAAACGACACCAGCAAAGAAGTGCTGATTTTTAAGCAGTCGGCCGGCACCGGTTTCGATGCGCCGCGTGCGTTCGTACTGGCATCGACCAAATCGGTAAACGACCCGGACTTCGCTATGCAGTTCATTGGCCGAGTGATGCGGGTCACTGCGGGGCTACGCCGTGCATTTGCCAAACCGGCATTGATTCCCGCTGAACTGGACACGGCCTATGTGTATCTTGCCAATGCCGAAGCCCAAGGTGGATTCGAATCCGCGGTGCTGGCAACCAGCCAAGTCAAGAACCAGCTTGAAGGCCAGACTGAAAAACTCGTGGTGCGCCAGACCGTTTCGGGCGCGGTGGTTTACAGCAATCGAGAAACCGGTCAGCCGCCGCTGATGTATGACATGGCGATGCCCACTTCGCCGGAAATCGTTCCCAACCAAACCGCCGCACCGTCGCCGCCGATTGATGGACCGCAGCGATCCCTATTTGGCTTGGGCGAGCAGGTGCCAGACGATATTGACGCCGAACTCGATGAAGTGCAGCAGTCTGCCTCAAGTAAAGTGGCCGAACGCGCATTGAGTGTCGCCCCGAAAAACGAAAATGAATTGATCACGGCATTTTCGACTAGGGGAATGCGTGTCTATCGGCGCAAGGCCGGTGCCAAGAATCTGCCTCATCAGCTTAAGCGCGAGCAACGGCCCGAGTTTCAAAATATGTCTGCTATTTCATTGGCCGCGGCCACACGTGTCGAGATTCCGGCCGACCTCGAATTGAACGCGGTGCGGGCCGCGCTAGGCAGATTGAAAGAACGCGAATTGCACAAGGAATTAACCACAGGGCGTGAGAGCGAGGAAGAGGTGCGCATGCTGATGGATCGGCGCGCTCTGGCGCGCGAGGCAGTGCGTTGTCTCAAGGATTTGCCCCACGTGGAAGATGAAGACGTACGCATCATGATCGATGTATTGGCGAACCGCATGCTTCCGGCTGTTTCAGCGCAATTTGATGATGCGGACAAAGACGAGCAGCCCGACGAGACCAGTTTGAATCGCTTTGCGCGAGATGCTGCACACTGGGTGGTACGCAAACAAGCGGACTTGCTGGACGAGTTGATTCAGGGCGAAATTTCGGCGAAGTCGACTTTGATCGATAGCGGGCCACTGCCTGACGCCATGCTGTTCCCCAACGATATTCCGCTTGAGTCGTCAGCCAGAAATATCTACGGTGTCTTGCCACCATCTGACGACGACCTGATCAAAATTCCGCAGGTCCTGATGCTGGACGATCGCCAATGCCTGAAATTCCAGGAATGGCGCTTCTCTGACGAGTCGGAGTTCCGAGCCGACGTTTACGACAACAACTGCAAACTCAATGCTCAAGAGCGCTCATTCGCCAAGGCGCTTGACCGGGCCAGCTTTGTTGCGTGGTGGTTCCGCAATCCGGATCGGAAGCGCTATGCGGTCAGGTTGGTGCGAGGTGAACACAGGCAATACTTCTGGCCGGATTTTGTGGTTTGTATCGAGCACTCGCCGCATAGCAGTCCGATACCTCGGCTGATCGAGACCAAAGAAAACGTCAAGGATGCGGCGCGAAAAGCCAAACATGTTCCGGCGCATTACGGCCGGGTGCTCTTTCTAACGAAAGACGAAGCACGTTTTCGAATTGTCGAGCCAGACGGCACTCTTGGCGAGACCATTGATTTGGACGATCTGACGGGCATGCGGGAGTGGATGAGGACAAACGCCCCGGTGATGTAAGCAGCGCGGACGCTGATGAAAATTTTTCGTGTCAGGCCATTTTTGTCTAGCCCGCGAAGATTATTTCTTCGCGTAGTGATACCTGCACTGCACAATCAGGCAAATCTCTGACCCGCGCTTGCCGGTGATGCGATACACCAAGCGGTGTTCGCCCGAAATACGCCGGCTCCAATACCCCGCCCATTCATACCGCAACGGCTCCGGTTTTCCCAAACCGGTGAAGGGATGCTGCTCGACATCGTCAATTAGGTCACAGATGCGCTCCGCGTAGTCAGGCTTGTGCTCCTGCCAATAAGCAAATTCCTTGTGGGCGCGCGCGGCCCATTCGACAATCATTTTCTGCGTTTACGTGGATCGAATTTTACGGTCTCGCCGCGCTCAATTTGAGCAATCGCCTGGTCCAGCGCACGCTTGTTTGCAGGGTCGGCACGCAAATGCTCGTCATCACTGATGCGCTTGATGGCGCGCTTTTTCAGGACGCCTACTTTGCGGCGGGATGGGGTTTCGATCAAGGATTCCATGGCACTCTCCCGGAGAACGCACATTTTATTCGCATCTTGCGGACAGCAAGTTGCCAGTCTCCGCCACCGTCATAATGGTGCACCCGGCTCAGGAAATTTCTCCATTTTCTTCTCATGCTTATCGCCGCCGTAGACATCGGGACCTCCAGCACGCGCGCCCTCTTGTTTGAGGATGCGCGCTTCACCCGCCAGTCAGCCTCGGTCGAGTACGCTTTGAAAAGCCCCGAGCCGGGCGCGGCAGAGCTCGATGCGATGGAGGTAATGAACGCGGTCGTCAAATGCATCCTCGATTTGACGCAGATGACACCTGCGTGCATTGAATGTGTCGCGCTGTCGTCGGCGATGCATAGCTTGCTCGCGGTGGACGCGAGCGGCATGCCACTTACGCCGGTCTTTACCTGGGCAGACAATCGTGCGTCGTCGGTTCAAAGAAATTCACAAGAATGGCTCACACCAAGGGTCTCCAGCCACTCTCTCTATCTCGACACCGGCGTGCCGTTTCATCCGATGTCGCCGCTGCTCAAGCTCGC
>JANPAR010000108.1:0-16004 GCA_031430015.1 Burkholderiales bacterium | reverse complement strand
TGTGGTGCCTGCTCGGGCCGAACGGCGTCGGCAAAACCACGCTGTTGCATGCGCTTGCCGGCGTACTGCCGGCTGCTGGCATCGAGCTCAACGGCCGTGCGTTGGACACCTGGGACCACCAGGCACTGGCGCTGGTGCGCGGCTTCATGCCGCAGCACGTCCATGACGCGTTCTCGGCCAGTGTGCTTGACACCGTGCTGCTCGGCCGGCACCCGCACCTGGGGCGCTGGGATTGGGAGAGTGAGGAAGATGTACAACTCGCTCAAGCCGCACTGAGGTCAGTAGGCATGGAAGCGTTTGCCGATCGCGATGTACTGACGCTCTCGGGTGGTGAGCGCCAGCGTGTCTCGCTGGCGATGCTGCTGGCACAGGCGCCATCGATGATGCTGCTTGACGAACCGGGCAGCCACCAGGATTTGCAGCATCAGGTGACGATCTTCACGTTGCTGCGCTCGCTCGCCGATCAAGGGCGCCTGTTGCTCACCGCCGTGCACGACATCAACCTCGCCGCGCGCTTTGGCACGCACGCTTTGCTGCTTGACGGAGAGGGCGGCGCCGAGGCCGGGCCGATAGGCGAGATGCTGACTCCCGAGCGTCTGTCGCGCATTTTTCATCACCCGGTGCGGCGCATTGATGACAATGGCAAGGCCTGGTTTGTCGCCGAATAACAGCCCACGCCAAGCTGCGCACCAATTACAAAAAGGAATCCTCATGACGGAACCCATCACCCCCGATGCCGGCCTCAACGAGCGCCACAAGGAGCGCATGCAGCGCAAAAAGGAAGTCGTCGACAGCCACATCGAAGCCGCCAAAACCGTACGCGGCGTGATCGTCGTGACCACCGGCAACGGCAAGGGCAAATCGAGTTCCGGTTTTGGCATGGTCGCGCGCGCCTTGGGGCACGGTATGAAGGTCGGCGTGGTGCAGTTCATCAAGGGCGCGATGGCAACCGGTGAGGAACGCTTTTACCGGCGCTTTCCCGATGAGGTGCGCTATTACGTGATGGGCGAGGGCTACACCTGGAACACCCAGGATCGTGAACGCGACGTCGCCAAGGCCGAAGCCGCCTGGGCCAAGGCGCGCGAACTGCTTGCCGATGCCAGCATTGGCCTTGTATTGTTTGACGAACTCAACATTGCGTTGAAGCTGCGTTATCTCGACGTCAACCAGGTGGTGGCCGACCTGCAAGCCCGCCCACCGATGCAGCATGTGGTCATCACCGGCCGCGGCGCGCCGCCGGAGCTGATTGAAGCGGCTGACACCGTCACCGACATGACGCTGGTCAAGCACGCCTTCAAGGCCGGCGTCAAGGCCATGCCCGGAGTCGAGTTTTGAGTGATCAGCCTGTGACAACAGCGGTCGTGCAGTGCCCGGCGCTGTTTGTCGCCGGCATTGCGTCCGGGCAGGGCAAGACCACGGTCACTGCGGCGCTGGCGCGCTTTTACACCCGGCAGGGGCGCCACGTGCGCGTGTTCAAAAGCGGCCCGGATTTTCTCGACCCGATGATCCTGCAAGCCGCCTCCGGCCACCCGGTGGAAAACCTCGACCTGTGGATGGTCGGTATTGCACGCAGCCGGGCCCTGCTGTATCAGGCGGCGCAACAGGCTGACTTGATCCTGATCGAAGGCGCGATGGGCCTCTACGACGGCAAGCCATCGGGTGCCGACTTGGCCGTTGAATTCGGCGTGCCGGTCGCCGCGGTGATTGACGCCGGCGCGATGGCCGAAACCTTCGGCGCGCTGGCGATGGGCCTCAAACACTATCGCGCCACGCCGTTCGCCGGCGTGGTGGCAAACCGGGTGGCGAGCCCCGGGCACCGCGACATGCTGTTGCACAGCCTGCCGCCGGACATTCCCCTCATCGCCGCCATCGGCCGCTCCGCCACACCGCTGCCGGAGCGGCACCTCGGCCTGGTGCAAGCGAGCGAATTGCCGGATCTTTTGGTGCGGCTTGATGCGCTAGCCGATTTGGTCGAGGCAGGGGGCTTTACCGCACTTCCGCCACCTGTCTCTTTTGAACCGTCGATAGGAGAACCGCTCCCACCAAGGCTTTCAGGCCTGACCGTCGCGGTAGCGCGCGATGCCGCGTTCTCGTTCATTTACCCTTCGAATCTGGCCACGCTGACTGTCATGGGCGCTCGGGTCGTGTTCTTTTCGCCGTTGGCCGACGAGCCTGTCCCAACCGCCGACGCACTGTGGATCCCCGGCGGTTATCCCGAGCTTCATGCGGAGACGCTGTCTGGTGCTTCACGCTGGCGCGCGTCGCTGGGCAGTTTTTGTGCCGCAGGCAAACCGATCCTGGCTGAGTGTGGCGGCATGATGGCCCTGGCCGAAACGCTGGAAACCGTCGATGGCAATACGTACACGATGGCCGGCCTGCTGCCGGGCCGCACCGTGATGCAAAAGCGCCTCGCTGCACTCGGCATGATGGGCGTGACGCTTTCTGATAACTCGGAGCCGGTGCGCGGCCATGCATTTCACTATTCGCGTTTCGAGACCACGCTTGAACCATGGCGGCGCGCTACGCGTACGCGTGATCAGCAGCCGGGCGAGGTGGTTTATCGCGTCGGGTCAATCACTGCATCGTATTTCCACGCCTATTTCGTATCGAATCCGGATGCAATCGCGGACGTGTTGACCGCAGCACGCTGAGAAACACGTGCCAATGATGCGGCGCGGCGAGCCCGCCACCTCCGGACTACCTTAGCCCCGTACACTCTCTTCATGCTCCTCACCAACCTCCTCGCGCAGCTCGCCTTCGGCCTGATCGCCATGACGATCTGCCTGCCGTCCATGCAGGAGTGGGGCGCGCTGTTTGACGCCAGCCAGGCGCAGGTGCAGCTCACCTTCAGCGGGTTTGTGGTGGCGTATGGCGTGTGCCAGCTGGCCTACGGCCCGCTGTCGGACCGGTATGGCCGTAAAGGCATTCTCGTCATTGGCCTTGGCCTGCTAGCGTTGGGCTCGCTGATTGCGGCGCTTGCGCCCAATCTACCTGTCTTGATTCTCGGACGCGTGCTGCAAGGAGTGGGCAGTGCGGCGGGCGCAGTGGTGGGCCGCGCCATGGTGCAGGACCAGTATCAAGGATCGCAACGCACCAAGGTCATGGCGTATGTCGGCATGTCGATGGGGCTGTCGCCGCCGTTCGCGGCCGTGATTGGCGGTCAACTGCATGTGCATTTTGGGTGGCAGAGCAATTTCGTTCTCGTCTTCGCGGTGGCGCTTGTGCTGCTGGTGGCTGCGGTGCGCACGCTGCCGGCCCGCACCACGACAACGCCGCTCAGCGGCCACTGGCTCAGCGACATGGTATCGGCCTACGCCACCTTGCTGCAGCAAAGGACGCTGGTGCTCTACGTGCTGCTTCTGTGCACCGCAACGGCGGCCTTTTACGTGTTCCTCTCGGGAGCACCCATCGTTTTGCGCAGCTACGGAGTCGGGCCCGATGGCATCGGCTGGTACATCATGGTGGTGCCGCTGTCTTACATGACCGGCAACTTTTTGACCAGCCGCCTGATTCACGGCAAGGGGGAACGCTGGGTGATGGCCGTGGGCCAGGCAGCTACTGTCGCCGGCGTGCTGCTCATGCTTGGACTGGCCTTGATGGGGCTGCATGTGCCGTTGGCCTTTACCGTACCTCTGATGCTGCTCGGCGTGGGCCACGGCCTGCTCGTGCCGCCCACGTTGGCCGGCACAGTGGGCGTGATTCCGGCTTTGGCAGGTTCAGCCGCAGCGCTCGCAGGGCTCATGCAGCAGCTGATGGGCGCACTGGGGGCCTACAGCGTCGGGTTGGTGTCACATCAGGGTTCGCGCAACCTTGGGTTACTGATGCTTGGCTTTACCCTGTGTGGATTGGCTGCACACCTTGCGCTGCGCGGGCAGCGACCTTAATGCACCACCCATTTATCATCGAGCTGATCGAGCGCGCCCCGGCCACGCCACCGGCGATTGCATAATCCGCCCCACCCACGTCAGGAGCAGACACCCCATGCAGTGGTTTTATCTCGCAATCGCCATTGCTTCCGAAGTGGTGGCCACTTCGGCTCTCAAGGCTGCGGCTGGATTTACGCGCCTGGTGCCGTCGGTGCTGGTGGTGGTCGGTTACTCGCTGGCGTTCTATTTCTTGTCACTCGTGTTGAACACGATTCCGCTCGGTGTGACTTACGCGATCTGGTCCGGTGTCGGCATCGCGCTCGTGACCGTGATCGGCTGGACGGTTTACCATCAGGTGCTCGACCTCGCGGGCATCATCGGCATCGGCCTGATTGTCGCGGGTGTGGTGGTGCTCAGTCTGTTTTCAAAGACCGGCGCGCAATAAGCGCAGCGCCGGAGGGCAGCCTTACCTGCGGCTTGCCCAATCCCCAACAATCCGCAACAACTGCGTCAACCCGCGCTCAATCGCCGCAGCGCCGGGCGCGAGGATGTCGGCCGATTTGATCTCGAATAGCTGATCGTCGCGCAGCGCAGGGATTGCATCCCACCCAGGTCGCGCCCGCACATGATCGGGCTGAAACTTGCGGCCACACCATGAGCCGATGATGATGTCGGGCGCGCGCGCAATCACTTCGTTGCCGTCGGCAATGATGCGTTGCTTGGCGCCTTGTTTGGCGGCGAGCTCGGCGAACACGTCGTCGCCGCCGGCGATGGTGATCAGCTCCGAGGCCCAACCGATGCCGGAAATCATCGGGTCGTACCACTCTTCGAAGTAAACGCGCGGGCGGCGCGGCAGGGTGTTTGCCACAGCACGTGCCTTGGAGATGCGCTCCTGGAGCGCCTCACAGAGCTTCGCTGCCTCGGAAGCCTTGTCTACCAAGGCTCCCAGCGTGGTAATCATGCGGAAAATGCCGGCCACGTCGCGATGGTTGAAAACGTGGACTTCGATGCCGGCTTTGATCAGGTCGCGCGCCAGGTCGGCCTGCAGGTCGGAGAAAGCGATTACCAGATCCGGGTTGACGGCGAGGATGCGTTCGATCTTGCCGCTGGTAAAACCGCTGACCTTGGGTTTTTCCTTGCGGGCGCGTGCGGGGTAAACGGTGAAGCCGGAGATGCCGGCTACCTGTGCTTCGGCACCGAGCAGGTAGAGCGTTTCCACTGCTTCGGTGGAGAGGCAGGCGATGCGTTGGTAATTCCTTGAGTAAGTTCCGCGGGTGGTCATTTCTTTGCCTCGGCGCTGCTGCGGCGCTGGCGTACTGACTCGAGTATCTCGCACAACTTTTCGGCACCATCGGTAATGCGCGGCCCGTGGCGGTTGATGATGTTGCCGTCCATCGCAAACAGATGGCCGTTTTTCACGGCGCGCATGCGCGGCCATTTGGCCCAGAGCTCGAGCCCGTCCTTGAGAACGCTGGTCGAGACAATCGCTTCGGGGTCGGCTTCGATCACGGCTTCCATGGCCACCGCCGGCGCTTTGGGTTTGAGGTCGGCAAACAGCGATTTGCCGCCGCACAGGCCGATGACGTCGGCCACCAGATGCTGGCCGTTCAGGGTGGTGAGCGGCTTGCTCCATACCTGGTAGAACAGTGACACCGGCGCGCGGTTGGCGTAACGCGTGCGCAGGGCCTCAACCTTGGCTCGGAACGCGCTTGCTGCGGCGCGCGCCTCGGTGCCGGTGCCGGTGAGGGTACCCAGGGTTTCGATCGAGCGCGGGATGTGGTCGAGCTTGGTCGGCTCGTTGTAGAACGCGGGGATGCCCAGTTCGAGCAGGCGATCGAGCTGCTTCTGTGAATTGCCGTGCAGCCAGATCACGATCAGATCGGGTTTGAGGGCGACGATGCGTTCCAGATCAAGTGAGTTGTGGCTGCCGACACGCGGGATTTTCTTGGCCGCTTCAGGGAAGTCGCTGTATTCCACCGTGCCGACAATCAGGTCGCCGGCGCCGGCCGCATAGAGCAGCTCGGTGACATGCGGTGCGAGGCTCAAGATGCGCTTTGCGGGGGTCTTGAGTGTGACGGTTTTGCCGGCATCGTCGGTGACGCTGATGTTGGCGAATGCCGCGCCGCACAGCACGGTCAGGGCGAGGGTGGCGATGAGGCGCATCATTTGAAGGTCTCCAGGGCGGCATCGAGCCGCGCGAGTTGTTGGTCGTTGGCGGGCAGACCGATGCGCAGGCTCGGCAGGTCACCTGGGGTGGGCGCAGCGAACTGGCGCGCCAGGATCGCCGCGCTGGCAAGGTGGGTGTGCAGCGCCGCACAACGCGGATGTTCGAACCA
The DNA here is from genome assembly GCA_031430015.1 of Burkholderiales bacterium. Taxonomy (GTDB): domain Bacteria; phylum Pseudomonadota; class Gammaproteobacteria; order Burkholderiales; family JAEUOS01; genus CANJDH01. Next base: position 9,802 of record JANPAR010000108.1, on the reverse strand, counting down.
GCGGAAGAGAGTGGTACCGGTGGGGTTGACATGCAGCCGGTGCTGCAGGACTGTGTCGAGCTTGGCGGCCATGGCGTGCAACGACGCGCGCGTGTTGTTTTGCCAGTGGGCGTCGTTCAAGGCCTGCGCCACGGCGGCGCGGGTGGGCCCGGACAAGGCCCACGGCCCCAATTCTTCATTGAGCGCTTGCATGATCGCGGGAGGCCCCAAGGCAAAGCCGGCGCGTGCGCCGGCCAGGCCAAAGAATTTGCCCACCGAGCGCAGCACGATCAGATGTTCCCAATCGGTGGCGTTCACGGACCATAGCAGGCTGTCGCCGGGGGTGGCATCCATATAGGCTTCATCAACAATCATGAAGCCTGAGCGGCGGCGCAGTGACGCCAGCATCCTGTGCAGCGACGCACTCGAGAGGCGTGAACCGGTGGGGTTGTTGGGCTGGCACAGCATCACGATGTCTGATTGCGCGGCGGCTTCGGGCAGGCGCGAGAATGCATGTGTAGTGACCGTGTGGCCGGTGCGCTGCCAGGCGTGGGCATATTCGTTGTAAGTGAGCGCGGCGACACTGACGCGCAGCGGCTGGCCGCTGGCGCCGTTGCTAACGAGAGTGCCCGCGAGCACACGCGGCAGAGCCTGGATTGCCGCCTGCGTACCGGCAATCGGCACGATCTCGACATGACCGACCATGTCCTTGTCGATGCCGTAGTAGCGGCGCGCAATTTCGACGAGGCCGTCTTCGGCTTCCGGCAGCCGCCGCCAGGCTTCTGCATTGATGGCACCCACCGGATAAGCATGCGGATTGATGCCTGTGGAAAGATCGAGCCAAAGCGCAGGCTCGATGCCATGCCGCCGTGCGGCCTCGAGCAGGCGGCCGCCGTGTTCAAGCATGGGCCGAGCTCGATAGCGCCACCACCATGGTCACCGCGGTCACCACGGCGACGCAGCCAATCCACAGCAGCACGCCGTGATCGACCATGCGCAGGGCCAGCATGATGTGCCGGTGGTCTGGCGTCGCCCCATTGCCCAGGGGCGGGCGTGATTCGACCGCACCTTCGTAGATGGCGGCGCCCCCCAAGGCCACTCTGAGTGCGCCCGCGCCCGATGCCATCACCGGCCCGGCGTTCGGGCTGGACCACGCCCTGGCCTGCGTGCGCCAGCACAGCAGTGCGTTGCGGGTGCTGCCGAGCACTGCGTAGGTGAGGGCGGTGAGGCGTGCGGGCGCGAGATTGAGCAGATCGTCAAAGCGCGCGGCAGCCCAGCCGAAATAGAGAAAGCGCGGGTTGCGATAGCCCCACATCGCGTCCAGCGTGTTGGCGAGACGAAACAGGATCGCGCCCGGCGCGCCCAGCAGGATGAACCAGAACAAGGTGCCAAACACCGCGTCGTTGCCGTTCTCCAGTGCCGACTCGACAGCGGCGCGGGCGATGCCGGTTTGATCGAGGTTGGCGGTGTCGCGCGAGACGATGCGCGCCGTTAGCGCGCGTGCCTGGTCAAGCTGCTGGTGTTCAAGCGCGGCGGCAATCGGCGCGATATGCTGCCTGAGGCTGGTGGCACCGAGCGCCGCGTAGAGCGCGAGCGCGTGAATAGCCCATGCCACGGGTGTTGCGGCGTATTCGGTCGTGAGCCATGCGACGGGGACACTCAAGGGCAACACCGCGAGCGCCAATGCCAGCGCGCCCGTGACACGCGAGAACGGGTGTTGTGGCGCTCGATTGAGGGTGCGCTCGATCAGGCTCGCCAGATTGCCGAAACCCACCAGCGGGTGAAAGCGCCGCGGCTCACCCAGCAGCCGGTCAAGCACGACGCCCGTGAGCAGCAGGCACAACAGTTCCAGCGGAGGCAGACTCAGCAGCATGCCGGCCCAACTACCCTTTGACCGCGACCGGGCAGCCGGCCACGATCAGGCGCACCTGCTGCGCGACGACCGCGATACGCTGATGCAGGCGACCGGCCTCATCAACAAAGAAGCGCGATACCGCGCCCATCGGGGTGACGCCAAAGCCAATTTCGTTTGACACCAAAATGATGTTGCCGGGCAGATGCGGCAACACATCGAGCAAGGCATCGCGATGCTGCGCGAACTGCGGGCCGGGATGGATCGGGCCGTTGTCTGGATACTGCGTGCCGCCATCGAATAGCAGATTGGAGAGCCAGAGCGTGAGGCAATCGACCAGCACGCAGGTGTTGGCCGAGGCATGCTGCTGCAATGCGCCGGCCAGATCAAGTGGTGCCTCGACGGTGCGCCACGCCGCCGGGCGGCGTGCGCGGTGGTGCGCTATACGCGCTGCCATTTCGGCATCGCCCACTGTGGCCGTAGCGATGTAAACCACCGGCTTGGCAGACTGCCCAGCAGACTGCAATACGGACTGCGCAGCAAGTTGCTCGGCAAACGCGCTCTTGCCCGAACGCGCGCCGCCCAATACCAAAGTGATCGCCATAGAGTGCGATTATCGCATCGCGTGAATGCGATAATCCTGTCCTTTGAGAGCGAAAAAACACGCAATGCGCGGCACCCTGATGGTTCAAGGCACCACATCGGATGCGGGCAAAAGCACGCTGGTGGCGGGCCTCGCGCGGGTGCTCAAGCGCCGTGGCATTTCAGTGGTGCCGTTCAAGCCGCAAAACATGGCGCTCAACAGCGCCGTGACCAGTGACGGCGGCGAAATCGGCCGCGCACAAGCCCTGCAGGCGCAGGCTGCCGGCCTCGCGCCGCACACCGACATGAACCCGGTGTTGCTCAAGCCCAATTCAGACATTGGTGCGCAAGTCATCATTCACGGCAAGGCACGCGCCGACATGAATGCGCGCGACTATCACGACTACAAGCCGCGCGCGATGGCGGCGGTGCTTGAATCCTACGAGCGTCTGCGCCGGCAATATGACGTGGTGCTGGTTGAAGGTGCCGGCAGCCCGGCCGAGATCAATTTGCGCGATCGCGACATCGCCAATATGGGCTTCGCCGAAGCGGTCGATTGCCCGGTGGTGCTGGTCGCCGATATCGACCGTGGCGGCGTTTTCGCACACCTGACCGGCACACTGGAGTGTTTGTCGCTCTCCGAGAAGGCGCGCACCAAGGGTTTCGTCATCAACCGTTTTCGTGGCGACAAAGCCTTGCTGGACCCCGGTCTTGCGTGGCTCGAAGCGAAGACGGCCAAGCCAGTGTTTGGCGTGCTGCCGTATCTACACGGCCTGCATCTGGACGCCGAGGATGCGATCCAGACCGAACAGGCGGATAGTCCGGGTTCGCAAGCATCCGCGCAAGGCAAATTCAGAGTCATCGTGCCGGCCACGCCGCGCGTCTCCAATCACACAGACTTCGATGCACTGCGCGCGCATCCGCAAGTCGATTTGCAATTCATCGGGCCGGGGCAGGCTGCGCCAGCGGCCGACCTCATCATTCTGGCCGGTACCAAAGCCACGACCACCGATCTCGCGTGGCTGCGCGCTGCGGGATGGGACAAGGCGTTGCAGCGCCATCTGCGCTACGGCGGCAAGGTGATCGGCATTTGCGGCGGCATGCAAATGCTCGGCCGCATGCTGCACGACCCGCATGGTACCGAGGGGCCGCCAGGTTCAATGCCCGGCCTGGGGCTGCTCGACTACGACACCACGTTTGCGCCTGACAAACAACTACGGCAGGTGCGCGGCAAGCTGTGTCTGGAGGGCATGCCAGAGGTGACCGGCTATGAAATTCACATGGGCGTGACGACCGGGCCCGCGCTAGGGCATCCATCGAGCATGCTGAACGATGGCAACCTTGAGGCCGTGCGCGCCGACGGTGCCATCTCCGGCGACGGGCAAGTGCTCGCCACCTATCTGCACGGCGTATTCGACCATCCGCAGGCGTGCCAGGCTCTGTTGCAATGGGCCGGCCTGGCTGCTGCGCAAGCAGTTGACCTCAATGCACTGCGCGAGGCCAGCCTGGAGCGCATGGCCGATACACTCGAACAACATCTTGATATGAATCGCCTGCTCGCGCAACTACACGCCTGAGCGCTTCACGCCCAAGCGGCACACCTGAAAGAAGCTATGCCCCTTGCCTCATCCGCACCAACGCTTGCCCCACTGGCTGACCTCAATGACGCCGCGCTGCGCACCCGCGTGCAGCATCTGCTCGACAACAAAACCAAACCGCAGGGTGCGCTCGGCCAACTCGAAGCGCTGGCTCTGCAACTGGCGCTGATTCAGGGGCGCGAGCAGCCGCATCTCGACGCACCGCAAATGCTGGTCTGCGCCGCCGACCACGGCATTGCCGCGCGCGGTGTGTCGGCGTTTCCGAGCGACGTGACCTGGCAGATGGTGGAAAACTTTTTCGCTGGCGGTGCAGCCGTTTCCGTGCTCGCGCGCCAGCATGGCATTGCGCTCACGGTGGTGGACTGCGGTGTGCGGCACGATTTCCTTGCCGGGCGCGGTGAAGGCGCGCAGTCGCGCTCCGGCTTGATCGTGGCCAAGGCGGCCTACGGCAGCGACGACTGTACGCAAAGCCCGGCGATGAGCAGCGCGGTGTGCGCAGCCGCCATCGCCCACGGCGAAGCCATCGTCAAGGCGTTGCCCGGCAATGTCTTGCTGCTCGGTGAAATGGGTATCGCCAACACCTCGTCGGCGGCCTTGCTGATGGCGCGCTTTACCGGCGTGACCATCGAGCAATGCACCGGGCGCGGCACCGGGCTTGACGATGCAGGCGTGGCCCACAAGCTCGCGGTGTTGCGCGAAGCCTTGGCGCTGCATGCCGGCACCACTGAGGCGCTCGACATTCTCGCCGCGCTGGGCGGCCTGGAGATCGCCACGCTCAGCGGCGCCATCCTGCAAGCCGCACGCGAGCGCCGCGTCATCGTGATCGACGGCTTTATCACCGGCGCCGCGCTGCTCGCCGCGCACGCCCTGCAGCCGCTGGTGCTGCAACGCTGCGTGTTTGCGCATTGCTCGGCTGAGGCCGGGCATGCGCGCATGCTCCAACACTTCGGGGCTACGCCGTTGCTGTCATTGGGCTTGCGCCTGGGCGAAGGCTCGGGTGCGGCACTGGCTTGGCCGCTGCTTGAATCGGCGTGCCGGATATTGAATGAGATGGCGAGCTTCGAGAGCGCCGGTGTGAGCGGCAAGGACGCGCCATGATGCGCGCGCTGTGCCATGAGCTGCGCCTGTTCTTCGTGGCGTTGCAGTTCCTCACCCGCATTCCGGCCCCGGCTTGGGTGGGCTACGAAGACGCGTGGATGAACCACTGCGCGCGGCATTTTCCACTAGTGGGCAGCGTGGTAGGTGGCGCAGGCGCGTTGGTGCTGACGCTCGCGCTGGCCTTGTTTCCAGCAGCAGTGGCAGTGCTGCTGTCGATTATTGCCACCGTGTGGCTCACCGGCGCGTTTCACGAAGATGGCCTCGCCGACACCTGCGATGGCCTCGGCGGCGCGGTCAGCCGCGAGCGCGCGCTCGAAATCATGAAGGACTCGCGCATCGGCACCTATGGTGCCGCCGGGCTGATGTTGACGCTGGGCTTGAAGGCGGCGGTTCTGCTGGAACTGGTGTTGATCCACCCCGTGCTCGCCTGCATCGCGCTGATCTGGGGCCATGCTGCCTCGCGCACCGTCGCCGTCGGGCTGATGCGCCTGCTGCCCTATGCAGGAGACGCCGAGCACGCCAAAGCGAAGCCGCTCGCGACGTCCGTGCGCGGCGTGGATGTCGCGGTGGCCATCGTCACCATGCTGCTGCTGTCCGCTGCGGCGTGGCTGGCCTGGCCCTTGCTGGAAATAGGGGCAGGCGTCGAACTGGCAGGTGAACCAGGCGGGGCGGGGGAGCCACTGGTGCCGCCAGATGGCGTCAATTTCGCAAGGTGGACGCTGCTCGCCGCGTGGCTCAGCCTGGCTGCCACAGCCCTGCTGGCCGCGCGCTGGTTGCGCCGGCGTCTGGACGGCTACACCGGCGACACCCTCGGCGCCACGCAGCAAGTGGCCGAGATCGTCTCCCTGCTCACCTGGCTCGGCTGCATCCAGGTGATCGCCGCGTGGCATGGCTAGCGCGATGGCGGCGGAGCTGAGTGCAGCGCCGGGTGCAATGCCGAGAGCGGCGCAAGGGCACAACACCAACACAGTTCACGCTTGGCGGCATGCGCAACCGCTGGGCGTAGAAGGACTCCCCGGCGGCGCCGGACGCCTCTGTATCGGCCATACCGACGTGCGCGTCGATCCGCGCCGCATCCGCCGTCTCGCCCGCCGCATCGCGCGCGCCGCGCAGCGCAACGGCTTGCCCAAGGTCATCCGCACCTCGCCCCTGCAACGCTGCGCCGACGTCGGCCGCTGGCTCAAACGTCTGGGCTGGGTGCATCAGATCGACGAGCGCCTGATCGAAATGCACTTTGGCGCGTGGGAGGGCCGGCCCTGGAGCGCAGTGCCACGCGCCGAACTCGACGCATGGGCGGCAGATTTTTGCGGCTATGCGCCCGGCGGCGGCGAGTCAGTCGCCGCGCTGGTGCGGCGTGCGGCAGCGTGGGATAACGGTGGCGATGCGCTTGGGGACAAGGGCGAAAGTGTGCCCGCTGCCGCCGTGGTGGTCACGCACGCGGGCTGGATGCGCGCGCGGCGATGGGCTGAGAGCGTGATGGCGGGCGTGAACCGGCGCGTCGATGAGCCGGTTGCGCCAGCCAATCCTGAGGCCACGCTGGAGCAAGCCGTGGCGCGCCTCTCGGCGGAGGCCTTCCCGGCGTCACCGGCCTATGGCGAGCAGTGGAATTTCATTGGCAAGAGCCTCGGAAACCGTTGACCAGAGCCGATCTTCAAGCTTATGCCGTCAAGAACCGCTCCTGGAGCCACTTTGCGGCAGGGGCTGCCCCAATAATGCGCTACTGTCGCTGCAAGCGACAGCTTCCGGCAGCGAATCCATCGGGCTGCGCACGCCGCCGCCACCGACCTTCAGGACGTGCGTGTAGATCATGGTCGTCTCAACATGGGCATGGCCAAGTAAAGACTGCACGGTCCGAATGTCGTAGCCACTCTGTAACAGATGCGTGGCAAATGAATGCCGCAGAGTGTGCGGCGTGGCCGGTTTGGTGATCTGAACCTGTGTCAGCGCGCGCTTGAAGGCGCGTTGAAACGTCTGATCGTACAGGCAGTGCCGGCGAACAACGCCGGAGCGCGGATCGGTCGAATGGGTCGCCTGAGGGAAAACCCAGAACCAAGGCCAGGACTCGCCGGCGCGCGGATATTTGCGATCCAGCGCATCAGGCAGGTAGACACCCGCACGCCCGGCCTTGTGATCTGCCATCCAAAGGGCGCGCGCTGCTCCCAACTGGACGCGCAATTGCGGAATCAACCGATCGGGAAGCATCACCACCCGGTCCTTACCGCCTTTGCCATCCCGCACCACGATGGCCCGATGGTCGAAATCGACATCCTTGACGCGCAAGTGCAGCGCTTCGGAAATGCGCATGCCGGTGCCGTACAACAGTTGCGCAAGAAGCTGATGCTCGCCGGTCATCGCCGCAAGAATGTGCGACACCTCTTCCTTTGACAAAACCACTGGCAGACGCTTGTTCGAATGCGGACGCCCGATCTCTTTCATCCAGGGCAGGTCAACCCCCAGGACCTTACCGTAGAAAAAAAGCAGGGCGGCGAGCGCCTGCCTGTGGGTCGAAGCGGAAATCTTTCGCGAATTGACGAGCCAGGAAAGTAACGCCTCAATTTCTGGAGAGCCCATTTGCGCCGGGTGGCGAAGTTTGTGAAACCGGATGAAATTGCGCACCCAGTAGACATAGGCCTCTTCCGTCCGTAAACTGTAGTGAAGATAGCGAATCCGCTCGCGAAGCTGATCGAGCACCTTTACTGCTTTGAGGGAGGGCAATGGAGCCGCGCCGCTTTTCATCGATTGTTAATGCTGTATTTAATAACAGTATAATACAACGACTTTGGCTCTACAAGCCACACTCCGGGGATACTCCCTTCCTTTGTTATGCAGCGTGCGCTCGAGTTACGGCGCAAGGCTGTCGCCCTAAAACAAGTTCGGCGTCATAGCAAACTCGCCTGCTCGTCCAATGACGCCTTCTTCCGTTTCTCCGGCCGCTCCCACTTCATCACCATTTCGCGGCCAACCTCAAGCGGCACATGCTGCACTGTCGCGCCTTCCTTCACCCACTGCGCAATGCTCTTGGCCGTGTCTTTTTTGTGCTCTGGCATGTCCACGCAAATCGCCCATGCCGCGCCTGGTTGGTCGGGGTCTGCGGCAACATAGACCATTGCCTCTTTGCGCCCGGCTTCGCCAGGCTTGTCCTGCACTTCGTTGCTCATGCTTACCTCCGTTGTCGCTCGCCTATCGGCAAGCTTGCTTTGTCATGCCGCCGAACCCGGCAGTCAAGCGGACCCGCTGCGCGGTCCGCTCACTTCTACGTTATGCGTCTCAAACAGTTGCATCGGAAGCACGCGCGGCGACAGCCACAGCACTTCCGTTCTTTCTCTTGCTCCATCAGCCAGCGCAGCACGTTCCACGCGCTGCCAGCCTGCGTACAGGCGTTCGTAAAGCCCTCCGGCGTAGCCACTCAACACCACCGCCCCGCGCAGGCTGTGCAGCGTTTCGGCCAGCGCTTCATGGTCGGCATCGGTCAGCTCGTGCCGGTAGTCGGATCCTTTGTCCCGCGTGTCCATCACGTAGGGCGGGTCAACGTAGTGCACGGTTTCGTCGCTGTCGTGGGCGAGCATCACCTTGGCCGCGTCGCGGTTTTCGATGCAGACGCCGCGCAGCCGTTCGATCAGTTCGCCCATGCAGGCCGGGTAGTTGCGCCAGTCATGTGCCGGCGTGGTGCCGCTCCTGTTGCTGTTCGAGCGAAACCCGGTGGCTTTGTTGTGGGCGTTGCTGCCGAAGCCCATAAACGAGCGTGCCACGGTGCGCCTGGCTTGTTCGAGTTCATCGCCGTCCGGTTCGTAGCTTTGCACAAACTCATCACGCGCAAAGGGCGTCAGCTCAAGTGCGCGCCTCAATTCCTCGCCCCGGTCGCGCGCCACGCGAAAGAGGTTCACCACCTCGCCGTCGAGGTCGTTGTAAATCTCGGCGTAGCTTCTCGGCTTGCGCAGCAGCACGCTCGCGGCGCCGCCAAACGGCTCCACGTACACCCGGTGCTTTGGCAGGTGCTGCAAAATCCACGGTGCCAGCAGCCATTTGCCGCCGTGCCATCTGAGGATAGGTCGTTTCATCGCAAGACGCATAACACTACGGTCGTGCGGGACCGCTTCGCGGCCCCACACCTTTGACGTTAGCGCCAGCGTATTCAGGCGTCTTGCGCCAGCACTCAACACACAATGGCCCGCGCCCATCTTCTGTGTACATAGCGTCCTCTTCACATCGCCCTGTTGGCTCGTCACACTCCGCGCAAATTTGGCGAGTTCCGGGGTAATGGGCGGCGTTCCACTTTTCGTGCTCACACTGATTCATTGCGTGTCTTTTCCCGCCAGGCCAACTGTTACTCATTTCCGCTCTCCGTTTTCGCTCCGGGCGCTAACCCGGCAGTGCTGCGGATGCCTTCGGCCCCGCAGACTTCTACGTTAGAGCGCGCCCGAATGAACCTTGCCGCCGAGTCCGCATCATCGCAAAGCTCCGCCACCTTCGCGCACGCCTCGCGCTCTGCGACAGCACCCCATTCAACGCCGACTGCAAAGGCCGTCAGGTCTTGTTCCGTGTATAGCGTGCCGGTAAGCGTCCGGCGAACCCACATTGACAAGCGGTTCACTACGATGTCCGCGCCGGAGCGAAGCTACTTCCCGAAGTTCCAGGGCATCAGCGCATCAAGGTCGTCGCGTTTCGCTGTGGGCAGCTTGATCAGCACGTCCAG
>JANPAR010000107.1:0-4148 GCA_031430015.1 Burkholderiales bacterium | reverse complement strand
GTTCGACAACGCAGTCACTGCGGTACTCGGTCTCGGTGGCTCGACCAATTCCATCGTGCATCTGGTGGCGATGGCCAAGCGCGCCGGCATCAACCTGACGATAGATCGTTTCGATGCGTTGGCGCGCAAGACGCCGGTGCTGGCCAACCTGCGGCCCTCGGGCGCCTTCCTGATGGAAGATTTTTATTACGCCGGCGGCCTGCGCGCCTTCCTCACCCAACTGGGCGACCTGATCGACGGCAAGGCGAAACAGTGCAACGGCAAGACCTTGGCCGAGAACATCGCTGGCGCCAAGGTCTACAACGACGACGTGATCCGCCCGCGTTCCAACCCTCTGGTGGCGAAAGACGGCCTCGCCGTGCTGCGCGGCAACCTCGCGCCCGGCGGCGCCATCATCAAGCCGGCCGCGATGGAAGCGCGCTTCTATAAACACCAGGGCAAGGCCGTGGTGTTCAAGGACTACAACGACATGAATGCGCGCATCGACGACGAGAAACTCGATGTCGACGAGAACAGCGTGATCGTGCTGCAAAGCGCCGGCCCGCAGGGCGCGCCGGGCATGCCCGAATGGGGCCAATTGCCGATCCCGCAAAAACTGCTCAAGAAAGGCGTGCGCGACATGCTGCGCATCAGCGATGCGCGCATGAGCGGCACCAGCTATGGCGCCTGCGTGCTGCACGTGACACCCGAGTCGCATGTCGGCGGGCCGCTGGCGCTGGTGCAGACCGGCGACCTGATCGAGATGGATATCGAGGCGCGCACCGTCAACCTGATGATCACCGACGCGGAATTCGCCAAGCGCCGTGCCGCTTGGAAAGCGCCTGCGCCGAAGTTCACGCGCGGCTACGGCGTGCTCTATCTCAAGCACGTCCAGCAGGCCGACAAGGGCTGCGACTTCGATTTTCTGGAACCGGACCAGGTGCAGGCCGCCCAAGGTGGCGAACCGGAAATCCATTGACCCGTATTCAAGAAGGCGCAGCAGCGCACGTCACACCCCACCCACCAAGGAGAGAGACATGAGTCATATCAACCAGCCCGACCAACCCAAACGCCGCCAATTGCTGGCCGGCATGGCGGCACTCGGCGCCTCCGCCGGATTATCGAATCGCGCCGGCGCGCAAAGCTTCCCGTTCACGCCCAACCAGCGCTACCCAGACCCGGCAGTGCAGATTCTCGACCCCAGTTTCGCCAAATACCGCATTTACAGCAGCACGGTCGAGCAGGTCGGCACCGGCATGCGCTGGGCCGAGGGCCCGGTGTATTTCCCCGCTGACAAGGCCGGTGATCCGGGTTACGTTTTGGTGAGCGACATCCCGAACAACCGCATCATGAAGTTCAACGAAAAAGACGGCAAGTTCACGGTGCACAAGAGTAATGCCAATTACGCCAACGGCAATGCGCGCGATCGCCAGGGCCGCCTCATCACCTGCGAGCATTCGGTCACGCGCCGCGTGGTACGTACCGAGAAAAACGGCAAAATGACCGTGCTGGCCGACAAGTTCGAGGGCAAGCGCCTCAACGCACCCAACGACATCGTGGTCAAGAGCGACGACAGCATCTGGTTCACCGACCCGCTGTTCGGCATCAATGGCGAGTGGGAAGGGTCGCGCGCTAAGCCGGAGCAGGCAACGACCAACGTCTATCGCATCGGCGCCGACGGCAAGATCACCGCCGTCATCACCGATATCCTGAACCCAAATGGCCTGGCCTTTTCGCCGGACGAATCGAAGCTCTACGTGGTCGAGTGGAGAGGCGCGCCGAACCGCGGCATCTGGTCTTACGACGTCAAAGGCGATGGCACCCTCGACAACAAAACCAGGCTGATCGATGCGGCCGACCAGGGCGCGCTCGACGGCTTCCGCGTCGACCGCGACGGCAACCTGTGGTGTGGCTATGGCAGCAATGGCGCCCTCGCACCGGAGCCGGTCGAAATGAACGGCAGGAAGGTGATGCAATTGCGCGGCAAGTCGGAGGACCTTGACGGCGTGATGGTGTTCAACCCGCAAGGCAAGGCGATCGGCTTCATCAAGCTGCCCGAGCGCTGCGCCAACCTGTGCTTCGGCGGCCCGAAGCGCAACCGCCTCTACATGACGAGCTGCCATTCGCTCTACGCGCTATACGTCGAGTCGCACGGCGCAGTCTGATCTTTCACTCTGCAACAACCCGCCCTGCGCAATGCAGGGCGGGGCTTGAAAGTCACTTGCCATGATCCGCTCGTTTTGTGCATTGTTCTGTACATTGCTCCTGGCGCTGTGCGCGTCGCACACTGCCGCGCAGGGTTACCCGAATCGCACCGTCACCATGATCGTGCCGTTTCCACCCGGTGGTGGCACCGACGTCGGCGCACGCCTGATCGCTCAGCGACTCACCGCGAAGTGGGGTCAATCGGTGGTGGTAGAGAACCGCGCCGGCGCGGCCGGCATTGTCGGCATGGAAGCGGCGGCGAAGGCCAAGCCGGATGGCTACACCTTGATCATGGGCAACGTCGGCACCATCGCCATCAACAACTCGCTCTACAAGAAGCTGCCTTACGACCATGAAACGGCCTACGCGCCAATCAACTTCGTCGCCGACTTGCCGCTGGTGATGCTGGCCTATCCCGGCCTTGCGGCGAAAACGCCCAAGGACATCATCGCGATGGCCAAGGCGGAACCTGGCAAGGTCACCTTTGCCAGTTCCGGCGCCGGTGGCGCGCCGCATCTGGCGGCGGAGATCTTCGAGGACATGGCCGGCATCAAAATGCTGCACATCCCCTACAAGGGCGGCGGCCCGGCGGTTACCGACCTGATGGCCGGGCACGTCAACATTTTGTTCACCACCGTGCTCGAAGCGGTTGGCCACGTCAAGAGCGGAAAGCTGCGCGGCATGGCGGTCACTAGTGCCGCGCGCTCACCCGCCCTGCCAGACGTGCCCACCGTGGCCGAGGCGGCCCTGCCCGGTTTTGACACCGGTTCGTGGATCGGCCTGTTGGCACCGGGCGGCACGCCGCAGGCCATCGTCGAGAAGATTGCCGTTGACGTGCGCGACATCGTGAGCGAAGCCGACACGCGCGAAAAATACATCTCGCAAGGCGCGCTACCGCGCGCCATGAGCCACGCGCAGTTCGTCGCCTTGATTGCTGCCGAGAAAAAGCGTTACGCCAAGCTGATCGCCGACAAAAACATTCGCACTGAATAGTTACGCTTCTTCAGTTCATCACTGAATTTAGTTCATCACTGAATAGTGTCGATGCTTCAGTTCATTTGCGTTTCAGGGAATCTCCGCATGACCCCCACACTTTCGCGCCGCAACGCGGTACACACCATCGGTGCCGTCGCAATGGCGTCCGCCATCTGTTCCCCCTTCTACGCGTTCGCGCAGGCAGGGCCCTGGCCAAGCCAGCCCATCAGCTACATCGTGCCGTTCACAGCTGGCGGCTCGACCGACGTGATCGGCCGCACCGTCGCTACCAGGTTGGCCGAAGTGCTCAAGCAGCCCGTGGTGGTGGACAACAAACCGGGCGCGGCGGGCGCCGTAGGGGCGGGCTTCGTCGCGAAGTCGAAACCGGACGGCTATACGCTGTTTGGCGGCACCATCAGCACCCACGCGATTAACGCCAGTCTTTACAAGAATCTCTCGTATGACCCGGTGAAGGATTTCGAACCGGTCACACTGGTGGCGACGCTGCCCAACGTCTTGTATGTGAATCCTGGCCTCGGCGTCAACACCGTGGATGAGCTGATTGTGCTGCTCAAGAAGGACGCGAACAAACGCACCTTCGCTTCCTCCGGTTCGGGCACCTCGACCCACCTCGCTGGAGAATTGCTCGCCGATCTGATCGGCGTCGAGCTGCGCCACATCCCCTACAAGGGCACGCCGCAGGCCATGCTCGATGTGTCGTCGGGACAGGTGACGTTCATGTTTGACCAGATGACGGCCGGCCTGTCCCTGGTGCAGGCGGGAAAACTCAAAGTGATTGCGGTAACCACCGCCAAGCGCATGGCGCTTGCGCCGGCGATTCCGACGATGATGGAGGCGGGCGTGAAAAACTTCGACATGGCCTCGTGGCAGGCAATCTACGCGCCCAAAGGCACGCCCGCGCCCATCGTCGCGCGCCTCAATGCTGAGATCGTGAAAATCCTCAAGGGGCCGGATGGCGAGAAGCTTGG
>JANPAR010000106.1:0-6456 GCA_031430015.1 Burkholderiales bacterium | reverse complement strand
AAGTCGGCTGCGAGGCCATCGATGAGCCGTGGACGAACAGCACGGCGGGCTTGCCGTCAGGTTTGCCCACAAATTTTTCCCACATGAAGAGTTTGACTTCGCCTTTGGTGGTCCAGTGTTCTACGCCGGTGACGGCGGCGTTGGTGTCGATGGTGCTCATGCGAAGCTTCTCCCTGTTGGGTTAGGTGTGTCGTGGTGGGGGTGATGCGGGCGGGTGCTGTGTGGCACTCGATTGACGCTGGTCAGTCAATCTTGGCGCTGGTCTCTTTGATGATGACGGCCCAGCGTTGCTTTTCGGCGCGGAAGAACGCGTCGAATTCGGCGGGGCTGGACGGCGCGGGTTCAATCGCTGCGGTCGTCATGTAATTCTTTACTTCGTCGGTGGCGAGCGCGGCCACCGCTTCGCGCTGCAGGCGCGCGAGGATGGGTGCTGGCGTCGCCTTGGGTGCCATCAGGCCCATCCAGATGTAGGCGCTGTAACCTTTGACGCCAGCCTCATCGAGTGTTGGCACGTCGGGCAGGGCGGGTGAGCGGCGTGTGCCGCTCACCGCCATCGCGCGCAACTTGCCGGAGCGGATGTGGCCGAGCATGCTCGACAAGCCGGGCATCGACATCGACACCTGACCACCCAGCACATCGGCAGTAGCCTGGCCGCTGCCGCGATACGGAATGTGATTCATGCGCAGGCCGGCCATGCTGGTGAACAGCGCCATCATCAGATGCTGGCCACTGCCGTTGCCGGACGAGGCGTAATCGACTTGCCCAGGGCGCTGTTTGATATGGGCGATTAACTCGCCGACGTTGCGCGCGGCGAACCCTGGCGTCACCACCAGCACGCTCTGCTCGCGGCTGAGCAAGGTTACCGGCGCGAAGTCTTCGATCAGATCGAAGTTGAGCTTGGCATAGAGCGAGGCGCTGATGGCATTGGTTTGCGACGAGAGCAGCAGGGTGTAGCCATCGGGCGCGGCCTTGGCCACGGCTTCGCTGCCGATGGTGGCGCCCGCGCCAGGGCGATTGTCGATGGTGACTTGCTGGCCCATGCGCTTGGCCATGACTTGCGCGATCACGCGGATCGGGCCATCGACTGCGCCGCCCGGCGAGAACGGCACGATCAGGCGGATCGCGCGGTTTGGATATTCCTGCGCGGACTGCGCCAGCGCAGCCGGTGCATGCAGGAGTGATGCGCCGAGCACCGCGACTACGGTCATGATCGACGAGGCTACGGAGGCGCTGACCGAGGCTGTGACTGCGCGCGCGGCGGAGGCTGCTGCACACCGCGTGGAACGTCGATGGGGCCAAGGAGTCGGCGTGGGCGTGAGCATACCGTTAACATTGCGTTACGTTGATCCGGATCGGTATTTTATGACCACCTTCACCAAAACCATATTGTTCACGGATGCCGATGGCCACGCGCGCTTTCGCGAAGAGACCATTGCGCTGCCAGAAGGCAAGCCGCAGTCGATGCTGTCAACTCTCTACGCGTCGGGCGGCTACCAGTTGCGCCACAGCCCGGTGGGCTTTCGCAGCGAGTTCCATTGCAGCGTGACGCCACAGTGGGTGTTCATCCTCGGCGGACAAATGGAGATCGGCTTGCGCGATGGCAGCTCGCGCGTGTTCCGGCCCGGTGAGCATTTTTATTCGGATGATCGCGTGCCCGCCGGCAAGGAGTTTGATCCTGCCGTGCACGGGCATTGGAGCCGGCAGGTGGGTGATGCGCCGCTGGTGACGCTTTTCGTACGCGGCTAAAACGAGCGCGGCAAGCCGAGCACATGCTCGGCAATATAGGAATACACCAGATTGGTCGAAATCGGCGCGACTTGATACAGACGTGTCTCGCGGAATTTGCGCTCGATGTCGTATTCGCAGGCAAAGCCGAAGCCGCCGTGGGTTTGCAGGCAGACGTTGGCCGCTTCCCATGAGGCCTTGGCCGCGAGGTACTTGGCCATGTTGGCTTCTGCACCACAGGGCTGATGCGCGTCGAACAATTCGCAGGCTTTCCAGCGCATCAGGTTGGCCGCTTCGGTCTCGATGTAGTTCTCGGCAATCGGGAATTGCACGCCCTGGTTCTGGCCAATCGGGCGGTCGAACACGACACGCTCGTTGGCATATTTGGTTGCCCGGTCAACAAACCAGTAAGCATCGCCAATGCACTCGGCGGCGATCAGTGTGCGCTCGGCATTGAGGCCGTCGAGAATGTATTTGAAGCCCTTGCCTTCTTCACCGATTAGGTTCTCGGCGGGGATTTCAAGGTTGTCGAAAAACAATTCATTGGTCTCGTGATTGACCATGTTGCGGATCGGCTTGACGGTCAGGCCATTGCCGATCGCCTGTTTCAGGTCGACCAGAAAAATCGACATGCCCTCGGACTTGCGCTTGACGTCGGCCACCGGTGTGGTGCGCGCGAGCAGGATCATCAACTCGGAGTGCTGGATGCGCGAGATCCATACCTTTTGCCCATTGACGACGTAGCGGTCGCCTTTTTTGACGGCGGTGGTCTTGAGTTTGGTGGTGTCGGTGCCGGTGGTCGGCTCGGTCACGCCCATCGATTGCAGACGTAGTTCGCCGCTGGCAATCTTGGGCAGATAGTGCGTCTTCTGCTCTGCCGAGCCATGGCGCAACAGCGTGTTCATGTTGTACATCTGGCCGTGGCAGGCACCGGCATTGCCGCCGTTGCGGTTGATCTCTTCCATCACCACCGAGGCCTCGCGCAGGCCGAGGCCCGAGCCGCCAAACTCCTCGGGGATCAGTGTCGCCATCCATCCCGCCTTGGTGAGCGCGTCGACAAAGTCTTCGGGATAGGCGCGCGCGTCGTCGGTCTTGCGCCAGTATTCGTCCGGGTACTGCTTGCACAGATCGCGCATGGCGTCGCGCAGGTCTTGATAGTCATGGTTACCGGTCGCGGCGTGTGAGGTAGTAGAGGTAGTCATTGCAGAAGTTCCTGTACTGTTCAGCGGATTAAAAAAGCGAGGGACGAATCTACCACGGCCAAAGTGATTTCACCGGTGAGCGGCACGGTGCTCAAAATGCAGACGCAGATCAGCGCGCAAGTCGGTGCAGACGACGAGGTCATGCTGATCGAGTCGATGAAGATGGAAATCCCCGTGCTGGCCGAAGCGGCGGGTACGGTGCGCGACATCCTCGTGGATGAGGGCGGTGCGGTGAAGGAGGGGCAGGCCCTCCTGCTGTTGGCCTAGCGTGTCGGCCTAACGATGCCGGCTCAGCGCCCGCGGCCGCCGGCTGGTGCCGCGCCGCGCCGAGCTGGTGCGGCTGCCGGGCGCGGCCCGGCGCGTTGAGGCGTCTTGGCCGGGCTGCCGTGCGGGCGTGCTGTGCCAGTATGAGGAGCGCTGCGGCTTGCGCTGGCGCTACCCCCGCCACCGCGCGGCCCACTGCGTGCGCCATTGCTGCGGCCTCCGCCACCCCCGCCGCCACGCGGCGCATTGCGTCCCTGTCCCTGACCGCGTCCCTGCCGTTGCAGGATCGGTTCGGGCCGTGCGTGCGGATCGGGTTCAAAACCGGGAATCACCACACTCTCAATTTCGCGCTTGATGAGGCGCTCGATGTCACGCAAAAAAACGTGCTCGTCCACGCACACCAGCGACACTGCTTCACCGTTTGCCCCCGCGCGGCCAGTACGACCGATGCGGTGTACGTAATCCTCCGGCACATTGGGCAGGTCGTAGTTGACAACGTGCGGCAACTGGTCGATGTCTATGCCGCGCGCGGCGATATCGGTGGCGACCAGCACTTGCAAACTGCCTTCCTTGAACTCGGACAGTGCACGGGTACGTGCGCCCTGGCTCTTGTTGCCGTGAATCGCCAGCGCGGTGATGCCGTCGCCGTCGAGCTGCTCGGCAAGGCGGTTCGCGCCGTGTTTGGTGCGCGAGAACACCAGCACCTGATGCCAGTCGTTTTTCTTGATGAGGTGCGCGAGCAACTGGCGCTTTTTGTCGCGGTCCACCGGATGAATTTTTTGCTTGATGATGTCGACCGTCGAATTGGGCGGCGTCACCTGAATCATGGCAGGCTTATTGAGCAGGCTATCAGCCAGCGCTTTGATCTCGTCGGCAAAGGTGGCCGAGAACAACAGATTCTGACGCTTGACGCCATTCACTGCCACCGGCAGCACCTTGAGGATCCGCTTGATGTCGTGGATGAAGCCCATGTCGAGCATGCGGTCTGCTTCATCGAGCACGAGGATTTCCACGTTCGACAAGTTGACCAGACGCTGCTCGTGCAGATCGAGCAAGCGGCCAGGCGTGGCGACCAGAATGTCGACGCCATTGCGGATCGCACTCACTTGCGGGCCTTGGCCCACGCCGCCAAAAATCACTGTCGATTTGATCTTCAAATATTTGCCATAGGTGCGCACGCTCTCCTCGATCTGCGCCGCCAGCTCGCGCGTTGGCGTCATGATGAGGGTGCGAATCGGCCGACCCGAGATCGGGTTGACCGGCTTGGCGGTGGTGGACAATCGATGCAGGATCGGTAGCGTGAAGCCGGCCGTCTTGCCGGTGCCGGTTTGCGCCCCCGCGAGCAAGTCGCCACCGGAGAGCACGGCAGGGATCGCCTGCATTTGAATCGGCGTCGGCGTGGTGTAACCCGCGTCGGCTATCGCGCGCAGGATCGGTTCGGACAAGCCGAGTGTGGTGAAAGGCATGGTGTGTGAATCTCTGCTGAAAAATGAAAAGGCTTGCGTGGAGAACCCAACGCAAGCCTTTTCAAGAATGATTGGTGGCCAAGGGCGGAATCGAACCACCGACACAAGGATTTTCAATCCTCTGCTCTACCGACTGAGCTACTTGGCCGAAGCCCGCTATTATAGCTGACCCAAGGCAAGATTCGCATGCTCTTGAAGCAGCCAAGAGTAGTTTTGGTGCTTCGCTTTGGCGGGAATTTGGGCGCAGGGCACTGCTGACGATACAGGCAGTGGATACAAGCGCATCCTCAAATAAACGAATGCAGAGGCCCGCCAAGCAAAACAGCGGCCCAAACCGCCGTCGCAATCCTCAACCGCAAGGTTTCAATCGCCGTACATTTTCTGCTTAAGTTCGCGGCGCTGTTGCGCTTCGATGGACAGGTTGGCGGTGGGCCGGGCGAGCAGTCGCTTAAGCCCAATGGCGTCGCCAGTCTCGTCGCAATAGCCGTATTCGCCGGTTTCGATGCGCGCGAGTGCCTGCTCGATTTTCTTCATCAGCTTGCGTTCGCGGTCGCGCGTGCGCAACTCGAGAGCGTGCTCTTCTTCAATCGTGGCGCGGTCAGCGGGATCGGGTACCGACGGCGTTTCGCGCAGATGCTCGGAGGTTTCACCCGCGTTGTTGAGCAACTCCTGCTTCAACAGTTTCAGACGATCCCTGAAAAACGCCATCTGCACATCATTCATGTACTCCTTGGCAGGCATGCGCAGCAATTCCGACTCGGTCGGAATCTTGACGGGTGCTTTTGTTTTCACTGCTGTTGCCATTGCTTGCCTCTTATGCCTGATGCGTCTTGATGAAATGCGTCGTGATTGTCCAAAAAAAGGTTCTGGCCGGAGATCAACTGACGGTACACAACTCCAACCCCTTGGTGAATACTTCCTGCGGCAGGTTGCGACCGATGAACACCATTTTACTCGTTCTCTTTTCGTCAGCGCCCCAGGGTTTTGCGAGGTCGCCCCCCATCATCATGTGTACTCCCTGAAACACCACGCGGCGGCTTTGCCCGGCCACATTGAGGACGCCTTTATAACGCATCATGTCCTGCGCATAGACCTGAATCATGGCGGACAAAAATTCTTCGAGCTTGACCGAGTCGAACGCCTTGTCGGTCTTGAAGATGAACGATTTCACGGCGTCATCATGCTCGTGCTCGTCGTCTTCAAGAAAATCGGGTTCGATTTCGAGGATCGAGTTGAGGTTGAAGCCGCGAATGTCGAGGATGTCATCAATCGGCGTGTTGCCGAAGTGCACCGCCTTGATCGGCGCGCGCGGGTTCATCTTGACCAGGCGTTCTTTGAGTTTGATCTGATCCGTTTCGCTCACGAGATCAGTCTTTGAGAGCAGGATGCGGTCAGCAAAGCCCACCTGCTCCTGCGCTTCGTGGTGCTCGTCCAACTGCGTTTGCGCGTGCTTGGCATCGACCACGGTGACGATGGCATCGAGCAGATAGTAGTTGCCGATGGCCTCGTCAATGAAGAAGGTTTGCGCCACGGGCGCCGGATCTGCCAGACCGGTGGTCTCGATGATGATGCGGTCAAACGACAGCGTTTTGGCCTCGCGCTTGCGCTGCAGGTCACCGAGGATGCGCACCAGGTCGCCGCGCACGGTGCAGCAGATGCAGCCGTTGTTCATCTCGATGATCTGTTCGTCGCCGCTGTCCATGAGCAGATCGTTGTCGACGCCGGCCTCGCCGAACTCATTCTCGATGACGGCGATGCGGCCGCCGTGCTTCTCCTGGAGGATGCGGTTGAGCAGCGTG
>JANPAR010000105.1:0-6940 GCA_031430015.1 Burkholderiales bacterium | reverse complement strand
TACACATCCGTTTACAGACAACTGTCACCAAAACCGTACAGAATTTAATGGCACGCCACGATCCTATAATACCATTCTCGAGGCAGGCCTGGAAAATGCTTACAGCCGTTTACCCCTTGGTGTGCATTTCCGAATGGATTGTGATGAAGGTATACGCCTGGGATACCTTGCCGCTAGCGATGCAGGCCCGGCTTGCGGGCCGCATGGCCATCCACTCGGCGCGCCGCGGCTACGCACCGGGCGGCATGTACGGCGCCGGGGACAAGGGCCGATCGATGGCCATCCGTTACTCCGAAGACGCGATGGCGACCCAGCTGCACCCGATCGCGCGCGTGCACCCCGAGACCGGACGCACCGCGTTGTACGTCAGCCCGGGCTACACGATCGGCATCGACGGCATGGGCGCCGCCGAGGCCCACACGCTGCTGCTGGAACTGTTCGCGCACCAGGTGCGGCCCGAACGCATCTACCGCCACCGCTGGACGCAAGGAATGCTCACGCTGTGGGACAACCGCTGCCTGGTGCACGCGGCCACTGGCGGCTACCAGGGCCACGCGCGGCTGCTGCACCGGATCACGATCGGTGAACGATGACGGCGCGTGACAACACCGTGGCGCCCTGGCGCCGACGGCCGGACGGCACGGGGCCAGGACCGCGGTGAAAGCCAGGTACTTCCTGCAACTGCTGGCCCTGTCCGCGCTGTGGGGCGCCTCGTTCCCGATGCTGCGGGTGGCCAGCCCGCTGCTCGGCCCGGCGGTGTTGTCGATGGCGCGCATCGGTCTGGCCGCCATCACGCTGGCGATCATCATGCGCGCGGTCGGGCAACGCTGGCCGTGGCAGCATTGGCGCGAGCTGACCCTGCTCAGCATGCTGGCGGTGGCGGGGCCGTTCTTCCTTTTTTCCTGGGCCGCACTGAAGCTGCCGGCCGGTTATGTCGCCCTGCTCAACTCCACCGCGGTGATCTTCGGCACCCTGGCTTCGACCTGGCTCAAGGAAGACACGCTGTCGCTCGGCAAGCTGCTGGGTTGTGCCTGTGGCATCGTGGGTATCGGACTGATCGTGCAACTCGGGCCGATCCATCCCACGGCCGAGGTGCTGATGGCCACCGCGGCGGCGGTTTGCGCATCGTTTTTCTTCGGCTTGTCGACACCGCTCATGAAACGCGCGACGCGCCGCATCGAGCCGCTGGCCATGGCCGGTCCGATCCATGCCGCCGCGCTGCTGTTCCTGTTGCCCGGGGGCCTGTGGAGCCTGCCCCAGGCCCGCTTCACACCGGCCGTGGTGCTGATGGTGCTGGTGCTGGGCATGCTGACATCGGGCCTGGCATTCTGGATGCACCTGCGCATACTGCGCCACGTGACACCGGTGGCGGCAATGAGCCCGATGTTCTTCATCCCGATGTTCGGCGTGGCATGGGGCCACATCTTCCTGGACGAGCAGCTCAGCCCCGGCATCTACCTGGGCGGCGCGATGGTGCTGCTGGGCGCAGCGCTGGTCACCGGCTTCAACCCGCTGCGCCACTCGCCGCGGGTTTGAGGGCGCTCAGCGCAAATGCCGGCACCGGGTGGGTGAAGCCCTTGAGTGTCAACGGACCCACCGGCGCGGCGTCCACCAGCGCGTCGACGCGCGCCATGGTCTTGCGGTCCACCAGCACCTGGCCGCCGGTGGCTTCGGCGCAAAGCCGCGCCGCGAGGTTGGTGACGCTGCCGATCGCCGCGTAATCCCACCGGCCTTCGAAGCCGATCTGTCCCAGCGTCGCATAACCCTGTGCGATGCCGCAGCCCAGGCCGAGCTCGAAGCCGCGCTTGCGCCATTCGGCGCCCAGCGCCGGGAACGCCTGCTGCATCGCCAGCGCCATGCGCACCGCGGCCTCGGCCGGGCGCTCCATCGGCACCGGGTCGTTGAAGAACACCATCACCGAGTCGCCGGCGAAGCGCTCCAGCGTGCCGCCGTGCTCCAGCACGATGCGGCCCATCGCGGCGTGGAAGGCGTGCAGCATTTCCATCACCTCCTCGGGCTCGGCCTGGTCGGTGAACGCCGTGAAGCCGCGCAGGTCAATGAACACCACGCTGATCTCGCGCCGGTGCGTCTTGAGCATGTCCTCGCCGCCGGCCACGATCGCCTCGGCCAGTTGCGGCGAGAAGAAACTCTTGAGCCGCCCGAGCCGGTCGATCTGTCCCACCTGCTCCTGCACCCGCTGCTCGAGCGTGCGGTTCCATTCGGCGATCTGTGCCGCCTGCGCCTTGACCTCGTCCTGCAGTGTCTTGATGCGCAGCAGCGACTTGACGCGCGCCAGCAACTCGGGCCGGTTGATGGGTTTGGTCAGGAAGTCGTCGGCGCCGGCCTCGATGCCCTTGATGCGCTCCTGCTGCGGGTCGAGCGAGGTGCACAACACCACCGGCAGCAGGGCCGTGTCCGGGTTCTCGCGCAGCTTGCGGCACACGTCGTAACCCGACAGACCCGGCATCATGATGTCGAGCAGGATCAGGTCGGGCGGGTTCTGCGCCACCTTGTCCAGTGCTTCCTGCCCGTTGACCGCCGCCGTCACATCGAAGCCCTTGGCGCTCAACACGTCGACCAGCAGCTTGACGTTGGCCGGCGTGTCGTCGACGACCAGGATCTTGTGCGGCTGCGGTTCGCTCACGGCACCTTGCCTTCGACCGTCTTGCGCACCGTCTCGATGAATTCCTTGAGGTTGACCGGCTTGCTGATGAAACCGTCGAAGCCCGCATCGGTGATGCGGCTGCGGTCCATCGGTGTGACCGAGGCGGTGAAGGCCACCACCGGGACATGCGCCGTGCCGGCGTTGGCACGGATGCGGGTGAAGGCCTCGATGCCATTGATGTCGGGCAGCTGGATGTCCATCAGCACCATGTCGGGCGTGTGCTCCAGCGCCATGCGCACGCCGTCTTCGCCGTTCACCGCCTCCAGTGTCTGGTAACCCTTGGCCTGCAACACATCGCGCGCCAGCTTCATGTTTTTTTCGTTGTCTTCGACGATCAGGATGGTGCTCATCAGAAATCCTCCGTGCTGCGCATTGCGGTTCGAGCTTTCTTGGGGCGGCCCGGCGCTGCGCTCATGCTTGCCTCGGTATGGTGAAGGTGAAGGTGGATCCCACACCGGGTTCGCTTTGCAGGGCCAGCGTACCGCCATGCAGCTCGACAAAACGCTTGGTCAGCGCCAGGCCCAGGCCGGTGCCTTCATGCTTGTTGGTGTAGTGACGCCCGACCTGCTTGAACTCGTCGAACACCACCAGCTGGTCCTCGGCGGAAATGCCCACGCCGGTGTCGGTCACCCCTACCTCGATGCCGGTGTCGGTCAGCGTCGCGTGCACCACCACCTTGCCGCCGTCGGGCGTGAACTTGACCGCATTGGACAGCAGGTTGAGCAGGATCTGCTTGAACTTGCGCTCGTCGGCGCGCAGTTCGCCCACCACGCCGTCGGCCTCCAGCGCCAAAGCGATGCCGTGGGTCTGCGCACGTTCGCGCACCAGTGTCATCGCATTGGCCAGGGCCTGCGCGGCATCGAAGTCGCCCAGGTCGAGCTCCATGCGGCCGGCCTCGATCTTGGACAGGTCCAGGATGTCGTTGATCAAGGAGAGCAGGTGCTTGCCCGAGGTGAAGATGTCCTTCAGGTAGTCGTCCTGCTTTTCGTTGAGCTCGCCGAACATGCGCTCGAGCAGCACCTCGGAGAACCCGATGATGGCGTTGAGCGGTGTGCGCAGCTCGTGCGACATGTTGGCCAGGAACTCGCTCTTGTGCTGGTTGGCGATCTCCAGCTGGCGGCTCTTGTCGCGGATCTCGTTGAACAGGCGCGCGTTCTGGATCGCGATCACCGCCTGGTCGGCGAAGGTCTTGAGCAGCGCCTGCTCCTTGTCGTTGAACGCCTCCAGCTTTTCCCGGCCCACCAGGATGGAGCCGATGGCTTCGCCCTCCCACAACATCGGCGCAATCGCCACCGAATAGGTCGAGCCCGTCTCACGCGCCAGGTTGCGCAACCGCGCCGGCACATCCGGGTCGTGCAGGACGTCGGCGAACGTCACCAGCCGGCGTTCACGGATGGCTATCTCGGTGGTCGTGCCTTCGATCGGCGCGGGGAAGGCTTTGAGCGTGTGCTCCATGCGTTGGGGGTCGGAGTCGCGAACCGCACTGATATGCAAGGTTGCGCCGTCGGCCACCTGGAACACAATCAATTGCGAGGCATTGAAGAGGTGTCCGCAGCTTTGCAGGATGCGATCAAAAACCGGCTGCGTGTCCGCCACCGAATTGCTGATCACCTGCAACACCTCGGCCGTCGCGGTCTGCTGCTCCAGCGCTTCCTTGGTCTCGTTGAACAGCCTGACGTTTTCGATCGCAATCGCCGCCTGGTCGGCAAATGCGCGCGCCAGCGCCGTTTCCTGCACGCCAAACGCGCCCGCCGTGGCGCGCAGGATGCCGATCATGCCGAGCGCCTGCCCGTCCTTGAGCAACGGCACAAACAGGCCCGAGCGGTAACCCAGTGCCATGGCCAGGTCCCGCATGCGCGGGAACTCCTGCACGCCCGCTTCGGTGTCGGCCACGTTGACGACGCGCGCGTCGAGCATGCATGCGCCAGCAGCGCTGCCACGGTCCAGCGGCCAGGGATTGAGGAAGCCGCCTTCCCGCTCGCCGCGTGTTCCGTCGTCCGCAAAAGCCACGGTTTCTATCAGCCCGCCGCGCGGCACGGAAAAAGCCACCGCGCGACCATCGAACAGCCGCTGGCAGGCTTGCACAATCGCATCGAACACCGGCTGCGTGTTGGTCGGAGAACTGCTGATCACGCGCAGGATCTCGGCGATGGCGGTCTGCTGGTCCAGCGCCTCCTTGGTCTCGTTGATGAGCCGCACATTCTCGATCGCGATCACCGCCTGGTCGGCAAAGGTCTTGAGCAGGTCGGCCTGGCGCTGCGGCGTCTTGCCGGGTTCGGGCCAGGCAACGACGATGGCACCCACGGCGGCACCGTCCTTGAGCATCGGTGCACCAATCATGCGCCGCCACCCACCCACCTTCGCCGTGGTCGGGTCGTAGTCAGGGTCGGTATGGGTATCCTCCTCGACCTGGACCTGCCCGGAAAGAATGATCCGGCCGCTCATCATCTCGCGGTGCGGTGGTTGCGGGTAATGCCGGCGCGCATCGTCGATGGCGGCTTCGCTCCAGCCGCGTGTGGCCACCAGATGCACCAGCTGCCCGTCGTACCGGAACACCGCCGAGATAGACACGCCGAACAGACGCAGCGCGCTGTCCATGATGGCCTCGAACACCGGCGTCACATCCGTCTGCGACTCGCTGATCACGCGCAACACGTCGCTGATCGCGACCTGGTACTGCAGCGCCTCGGTCACCTCGGCCGTGCGCTCCGCCACCTTGCGCTCCAGACCGGCATAGGACTCGCTGAGTTGCGCCGTCATGTTGTTGAACTGGTCGGCCAGGCCTTCGAGTTCGTCCCCCGTCCTGATCACGATCTGCTGGTCCAGGTCGCCCGCACCGATGCGCCGCGCGCCTTCGTCCAGCGTGCGGATCGGCCGCACCATGCTGCGCGCCAATGCGGAGGCCGCCACCGCCGAGAACACCAGGCCCGCCAGCAGCAACAGCCCGGTGCGCAGGATCGACGCGTTGAGCTTGGTGAACACCTCGGATACCGGCTGCTCTATGAACACCTTCCAGTCGAGCGGGTCGATCGGCGCCACCGAGGTCAATACCGCCACGCCCGCCAGGTCGACCGACTCCATCGCCGGGGAATCCGCATCGCGCACACCGGCAGCGGCCTTGACGTGCGGCAGCGCGGACATGTTCGTCTTGCGCAGCACCAGGCCGATGTCCGGGTCGGCCACCAGCAGGCCGCGGCCGTCCACCACATAGGCCTTGCCCTTGTCGCCGATCTTGATGCGCGAAACCACGTCCCAGATGAACTTGAGATTGACCTCGGCCACCGTCACCGGGCTGCCCGGCCCGCCGGCGCGCGTGGCCACCGTCATGTAGGGCTCGGTCTCCTTGCGGAAATACACCGGACCGAACCAGGGCTGGCTGCGTTTGGCATTCAGGAAGGCCGGATCCTGCGAGCGGTCCTTGAGCGAGGACACGATGTCCATGCCCAGGCGCGACACGGCGATCTGCTCCTTGCCGGTGGCATCCAGCTGCGAGATGTCGGTGACCTCGGGCGCCTGGCGCAACAGCTTCGAAAATTCGATGCGCCGCAGCTCCACGTCGCTGGCATCGATCTGCGGCAACGAGGCGTAGGCCAGTTGCTGCGAGATCTGGCGGATGTACTGCTCGATGCGCGACGAAGCGCCGATCGCCTTCTCGTGTTGCAGGCTGGCCAGCGCCGCGCGGTGCTCCTGATAGGAGAAATACAGCCCGATGCCGCCCGACGCGAGCAACGCCACACTCACCAGCGAGATGATCAGCAGCAGGTATTTGCGGAACAACCTGCCGCGCAAAATCCCCGGCCTGGCGGCAGGTGGCGGCTCGGTCGGTGGGGCGGCTGTCATGACCTGCATTCTGCACGACTCGGGGGCATGGTCGTGCCAGGCATGCGACAGCTATGCCGGGTCATTGGATCACCTCGTCGGCGCGCAACAACACGCTGCGTGGAACGCCAATGCCCAGCGCCTTGGCCGCCTTCAGGTTGATGACGGACCAGACAAAGCGGCGTCATGGCAGATCGCAAGACCCAGAGCGCGGTGGTACGCCAACTGGAGATCATCGGCGAAGCAGTGAAGAACCTCAGCAAGGCTCTGACGCGCAGCGCGACCAAGATGCCCTGGCGCCACCATGCCCGCGTACCGGCCGCTCGCGTTTGACCTTGGCTTGCAAGGTATGTATGATTCAAGCATACTTTTCCAGGATGAATGCCATGGATGCCACGGTTGCCGAACGCGGTCAGATCACCCTGCCCAAGGCTGTGCGCGATGCCCTGGGCCTGA
>JANPAR010000104.1:0-8404 GCA_031430015.1 Burkholderiales bacterium | reverse complement strand
CGGCAGTGCGCGCATGCCGCGGTAGAGTTGATGACGGTGTTGGGGGATGTACTCAGTGGCTTCCACCAGGGTGAGGCCGGGCGCAACCGAGTTGACCGTGATGCCATCGGCACCCAACTCACGCGCGAGAGAGCGAGTCATCGCGACGATGGCGCCTTTGCTCGCCACATAGGCCAGCAGGTTGGTCGCGCCCCACAGCGGTGTGTCTGAGGCGAGGTTGATGACTGCGCCGCGGCCGCTCTGGCGCAGCGCCGCAGTGCAGGCGCGTGTCATGAGCCAGGTGCCGCGCACGTTCACATTCATCACGCGATCCCATATCGCTGGTTCCAGCTCTTGCGCACTGCGGCCTCCCGAGTTGGTGATCGCGCCATTGTTGACCAGGCCATCGAGTCCGCCGAGGGCCTCGGCGGCCACCGCCGCGCAGGCGTTGATCGAGGCTTCGCTTTCGAGATCGAGAGGGAGCGCCTGCACGTCGAGGCCGGTGGCGCGCAGTGCGGCCGCCGCGCTCGATGCCAGATCGATCAGCACGTCAGCAATCACCACGCGGCCACCGTGCGTCGCAATGGCGCGGGCAAATTCAAGACCCAGGCCACGCGCGCCACCTGTGACGAGGACGCGGTAGCCGGCGAGGAGGGTGGAGGGTGGGGTGGTAGTCATAGGTAGCCCTGGAAGTATTTTGTTCTATATATTAAACAATGTTTCGTCAAAAAACCATGTATTCCTTATGCGCATCACCAGGGCTTGCGCGGCTTACGGGGCATTTCTGCTATGAGAATCGTCATTTAAGGTTTCGCCGAGCAAGATAACAGAATTCTGTAAGGCGCTTGACATATCAGCCTGATTGGAATAACATGGTTAGCATACAAATCAATGTATCATTAGTAAATCAAAAAAGACTCAGACAAATACTTCCCTTCCAGACGCCGCAAGCCGCTTCCCCCATTCAGGAGATGACCATGACGCAAAACCCTCCCGCCATTCCCACTCAAATCAAGCCCGAAGGTGTCAGCTTCGCGGCATGGATGGAGTCGCGCTGCGCCCTCCATAGTACGCGCCGTTACGACTGGAACGCCCTCAAATTTCAGGCGGACTTTGACCCCAAATACGGTCGCGCGCAAATGCGCTATCTCGGCACTGGCGGCACCGGTATCGCTGCGGACGCGGGATCCGTTCCCGCCGAGCACTTCACCTTTTCGACCATGATCATTCCGGCCGGTCATGAAGGGCCGATGCATATCCACAACGACGTCGAAGAAGTGTTCTTCGTGATGCGTGGCAAGGTCAAGGTGATGTGCGAGAAGGACGGTCAGAAGTGGGAAGCGCTGCTCGGCGAGCGTGATCTGATTTCGATTCCGCCCGGCGTGTATCGCGGCGAAATCAACATCGGTGAAGAGGACGTATTGATGTGTGTGATGCTGGGCGCCGCCAAGCCGGTCACGCCGACCTATCCGCCGGACCATCCGCTGGCATCGATCAAGCGTTGAGTCCTGCGCTTGGGAGTCACCCTGTTGGCGCGAACCCAAGGCGTATCGCCCCTTATTTTGCGAGACCGTATCTAACTTGCGAGCCCGTTTCTAACCATGGCCGAAACCGATTCCGACCGCTATACCGTACCCGGCCTCGAGCGCGGCCTGCGCCTGCTCGGTGAATTTTCGCGCAGCGATCCGGTGTTGTCGCCACCCGAGTTGGCGCAGCGCCTCGGCATTCCGCGCTCCACCGTATTTCGGCTATTGGTTACGCTCGAAAACCTCGGCTTTGTCGAGCGCACGCCCGATGGCCGCTCCTACCGGCTCGGCCTCGCCATTTTGCGCATGGGCTTTGAGTATCTGGCCTCGCTCGACATGGTGGAACTCGGACGCCCGCTGATCGAAGCGCTGCGCGACGAAACAGGCTACGCCGCGAGCCTCGTGGTGCGCGATGTGCGCGACGTGGTCTATCTGCAGCGCGCGCCCTCACGCGCGCCGTTTGCCACCGCAGTGTCGGTCGGCACCCGCCTGCCGGCGCACGCCACCGTATTTGGCCACGTGCTCCTGGGCGATTTGCCGCTCGGCGCCTTGCGCGCACTTTATCCCGAGCCCAGGCTTGAAGCGCGCAGCGCCAGCACGCCGGCCGACACCGCCGCACTGTTTGAATTGGTGCAGCAGATACGCAAGCGCGGCTGGGTACTGGCCGAGGCGTTTTTTGAGCCGCATATCTCCACTGTCGCCGCTCCGGTGCGCGACCAGGAAGGGCACATTGTTGCTGCCATCGGGTTGACCGTGCCCGGTGCCGAGGTGGCGGCGGACAAGCGCGCCGGACTGGTCTCGCAGGTCTGCGGCACGGCGGCACGACTCTCGGCGCTGCTCAACTTTCATAAGCAGCAGGCTGACGATGCGCCGGTAGTCGCGCTGCGCCATGCTTGACGGGCACATGCTGAGCATCGACCTAGCGGGCACCACCTGCGCCATTACCGGCGGCAGCTCCGGCATCGGGCTGGCGACAGCCGATCTGTTTTTGCAGGCCGGTGCAGCAGTGGCGATTTGCGGGCGCGATGCAACCAGACTGCGCACGGCCGAAGCCGGTCTGCGTACAACCCACGCTGGCGCGCGACTGCTTGCCATGCCTTGCGATGTCCTCGATGCCGCGCAAGTGCAAGTGTTCGCCGCTGCTGCAGCCGAACGGTTTGGCGGCGTTGACGTCCTCGTAAACAACGCGGGTCAGGGGCGGGTTTCTACCTTCGCCACCACCAGTGATGCCGATTGGGCCGACGAATGGCAACTCAAATTATTCTCCCTCGTCTATCCGACCCGCGCGTTCTTGCCCTATCTCGAGCGCAGTACCCATGCGGCGGTGGTGTGTGTCAATTCGCTGCTGGCATTGCAGCCCGAACCACACATGGTTGCCACCTCGGCTGCGCGTGCCGGTGCGCTCAGCCTGATGCATTCGATGGCCGCCGAGTTCGCCCCCAAAGGGGTTCGCGTCAATGCGATCCTCATCGGTCTGGTCGAGTCCGGCCAGTGGCGCCGCCGCTTTGAGCAGCGCGAAGATCCGGCCGACACCTGGGAGCAATGGAGCGGCGCACTCGCAGCACGCAAAGGTATCCCGCTTGAGCGCCTGGGCACACCCCATGAGGCCGCGCGCGCCATCTTTCACCTCGCCACTCCCGCATCGTCCTACACCACCGGCAGCCAGCTCGACGTGTCGGGCGGTTTGGCGCGCCATCTCTGATTTTTGGTGGGCGATTCCGATTCGCTGACCCTCTGACGCCTTGACGCATTGACTCCCTGTACCCCTGATTCGAAAGCCATCCCATGAAAGTCACCGTCGGTCACGTCATTGCCGCCTTCCTCGAACGTTGTGGCGTCAAGGCAGCATTTGGGGTCATCTCGATTCACAACATGCCAATCCTTGACGCTATCGCCGCGCGCGGCGCGATCCGTTTTGTCTCGGCGCGCGGCGAAGCCGGGGCCACCAGCATGGCGGACGCCTGCGCGCGCAGCACCGGCATGCTGGGCGTCTGCATCACCAGCACCGGCACTGCCGCCGGCAATGCCGCGGGCGGCATGGTCGAGGCGCTCACCGCCGGCACGCCGCTGCTGCATATCACCGGGCAGATTGAAACACCGTACCTTGACCAGGACCTGGCTTACATCCATGAGGCCCCGGATCAACTACGCATGCTCAAAGCCATTTCCAAAAACGCCTGGCGCGTACGCAGTGCCGAGACCGCGCTGGCCACGTTCAAACAGGCGGTGCACACGGCACTGCGCGCGCCTGGCGGGCCGGTGAGCGTGGAAGTGCCGATCGACATCCAGGCCGCACGGATTGACATGCCCGATGACCTGGAACCGCTCACGGTGGCGCCGATGCCGCCTGACACCCGCGCAGTGCACGTATTGGCCGAGGCGCTCGCTGGCGCACGCCGCCCACTGCTTTGGCTCGGTGGTGGTGCGCGCGGCGCAGCAGCGGCAGTAGCACGGCTGGTGACGATGGGTTTTGGCGTCGTCACGAGCACGCAGGGGCGCGGCATCGTTGCCGAGACCCACCCAATGTCACTCGGCGCCTACAACGTGGCACCGCCGGTCGAGGCGTTCTATCAGACCTGCGATGCCGTCTTGATCGTCGGCTCGCGCCTGCGCGGCAACGAAACCCTTAAATACCAGCTCAAACTGCCGCCCGCGCGCTATCGCATCGACGCCGATGCGCGCGCCGATGGCCGCTGCTACACGAGCCGCCATTTTGTCTGCGGTGATGCCGCGCTGGCCCTGACGGCATTGGCCGACAAGCTTGAAGGGCGCATGAAGATTGACCCGGCGTTCGCCGCTGACCTGCGGGGCGCACATGCCAAAGCGGTTGCTGCCCTGCGCGAAGGTCTGGGGCCCTATGCCGAACTGGTCGACGCCGTACAAGGCGCAGCCGGCACCAGGTTCAACTGGGTGCGCGACGTGACGGTGTCGAACAGCACCTGGGGCAATCGCGAACTGCGTCTGCACGACGCGCGCGCCGGCGTGCATGCGCTCGGGGGCGGGATTGGCCTGGGGCTCGCCATGGGCATTGGTACCGCGATCGGGGCAGCGGTGTGCAGCACGGGCAAACGCACCCTGCTGCTGGCCGGCGATGGCGGCTTCATCCTCAACCTGGGTGAACTGGCATGCGCGGTGCAGGAGCGCGCCGACTTCACGATTGTGCTGATGAATGACCGCAGTTACGGCGTGATCAAGAACATTCAGGATGCCCAGTATGGTGGGCGCCGCGTCTATGCCGATCTGCACACGCCCGACTACGCGCTGCTGGCGAAATCGCTGCAGTTTGAGCACCGCCGCATCAGCAGCTTGAGTGACGCGGCCAAACAATTGGACGAGCTTTGCCGCCTGCCCGGCGTGAAGATGCTTGAAGTGGACATGCTGACCATCGGCGGTTTCAAAACCGCATTCGCCGGCCCGCCGGTCAAGGAAGCTGCATGACGCAAGCCCGCGCCGCTTCGGCACTGCCGAGCCTCGCCATGATTGGCTGCGGCGCGATCGGCAGTGCGGTACTGCAACTGTTGCAGGGGCAAAGCCTGGTGCGGGTCGCGCAGGTGATTGTTCCTGAAGAGGGATTGACGGCCGCGCGCGCGATGTGTGCCAGCCTCGCCCCCCAAGCGCAAGTTGCCAGCAGGCTTGTTTTGGACGAGGCGTCGCGCCCGCTGTTGGTGGTCGAGTGTGCCGGCCATCAAGCGGTGAGCGATCATGTAATTCCTGCATTGCGTGCTGGCGTGCCAGTCGTGGTGGCATCGATCGGCTCGCTGCATGACGCATCGGCGCTGGCGCGCATGTCCGACGCTGCGGCGCACGGCGCAACGCATGTGCAGCTGGTGTCCGGCGCGATCGGCGGTATCGACGCGCTCGCCGCCGCACGCTTCGGCGGGCTGACGCAAGTGCAATACATTGGCCGCAAGCCGCCCGCAGGGTGGCACGGTACGCCAGCGGAAGCGCGCTGTGATCTGGCCAATCTGCTCGAGCCAGTGGTGATATTCGAAGGCAGTGCGCGCGAAGCGGCGCGCTTGTACCCCAAAAATGCCAATGTCGCGGCGACCGTCGCGCTGGCCGGGCTGGGCTTTGACGACACGTCTGCCACTCTGATCGCCGACCCCGGCGTGCAGCGCAACGTGCATCGCATCCTGGCCACTGGCGCATTCGGGCGGCTTGACCTGACACTGGAAAACGAACCGCTCGCCGCCAATCCTAAAACTTCAGCCCTCACCGTGTACAGCATCGTGCGGGCCATCCACAACAGCTTTGGGCAGATTGCACTATGAACGACCCGCTGCACGCATCCTTGCCGCTGCGCGACGTCTCCATTTGCGTGGCTGGCGAATGGCGGCGCGGACGCGGCCACGCCTATACCAGCATGTATCCGGCCGATGGCAGCGTCAGTGCCGAGTTGCACGCCGCGAGCGCAGACGATGCCAATGAAGCGGTGGAGCGTGCGCACGACGCGTTTCTCAAGACCGATTGGGCCAGTCGCAAGGCGCACGAGCGCGCGCGCGTGCTGTTTCGTGTAGCAGAAGAAATTCGCGCGCGGCGCGAAGACCTGGCGCAATGGCAGCGCCGCGACAACGGCAAGCCGATCAACGAAACCCGTGCCCTGGTCGACAGTGCGGCAGGCACTTTCCAGTTCTTTGCCGCCGCTTGCGAAACCCTGGAAGACCAGCTGACGCCGATGCGCGGCGACCAGCTCACCATGAGCGTGCACGAGCCGATGGGTGTGGTGGCTGCCATCACACCGTGGAATTCACCAGTTGCCAGTGAAGCGCAAAAAATGGCGCCCGCGCTGGCGGCGGGCAATGCGGTGGTGGTCAAGCCTGCCGAGATTACGCCTCTCTTGGCGCTGGAACTGGCGCGCATGTGCGAAGCGGCCGGTGTGCCCCGGGGCATCATCAGCGTGCTGCCCGGCAAAGGCTCGGTGATTGGCGACCTCCTGGTCAAGCATCCGCTGGTGCGACGTGTCTCGTTCACCGGTGGCACCACCACCGGCAGGCAGATCGCGCACGTGGCAGCAGACAAGATGATGCCGGTGTCGCTCGAACTCGGCGGCAAGTCGCCGACGATGGTGTTTGATGATTGCGATCTCGATCACGCCGTGGCTGGTGTGCTGTACGGCATCTTCAGCTCGTCTGGCGAGTCCTGCATCGCCGGCTCGCGGCTGTTTGTGCAACGCCGGCTGTACGAACAATTCATGACACGCCTGGTGGCGGGCGCGAAGGCGCTGCGCGTCGGCGATCCGGTTTCCGAACGCACCCAGATGGGTCCGCTGGTCAGCAACACGCATCGCGACAGTGTCGAGCGTTATGTGGCGCGCGGCCTGGCCGATGGCGGCCGGCTGCTCGCGGGCGGCATGCGCGCGCAGGGCGAGGGGCGCGAGCGAGGCAGCTATTACACGCCGACCATCATTGAGGGCCTGGCCAACGACAGCGCGATCTGCCGTGAGGAGATTTTTGGCCCGGTACTCGTGGCGTTGCCGTTTGATGACGAAGGCGATTTGCTGGCGCAGGCCAACGACAGCGTGTATGCGCTGGCGGCCGGCATCTGGAGCCGGGACTACAAGCGTGCCTGGCGCATCGGCCGCGCGGTGCAGGCGGGGACGGTGTGGATCAACACCTATAAGCAGTTCTCGATTGCGACGCCGTTCGGCGGCTGGCGTGACAGCGGCATCGGCCGCGAAAAAGGACGCCTTGGCATTCTCGAGTACATGGAACAAAAAAGTTTTTACTGGGGCATGAATGCGGCTCCGTTACCTTGGGCCGCCTGAATCGCCCGCCTGTCAAATTTTTTCGTACTCACCGCAAGTCCACATGGCAAGTCCGTATTGCAATTCCATAACAAAGGAGACATTGATGAACCGCAAGCCTGCTTTCTCAACCACCATGCAGACCTTGTCTGCAGCGCTCGCCGCCCTGGCCATGCTTGCCTCAGGCACCTCCGCTGCGCAAGCCTGGCCCGCCAAACCAATCAGCATTGTGGTTTCCTATCCTGCCGGTGGCGACACCGACGTGATCGCCCGCGCCTATGCCGAGAAACTGTCTGCGCGCCTCGGCCAACAGGTGCTGATCGACAACCGGCCCGGCGCCAGCGGCGTGATTGGCAATTCCTACGTGGCCAAGTCCGCTCCTGATGGCTACACCTTGCTGTTTACCCCCAGCACCTTCCCGATTGCGCAACACGTGCTCAAGGTAGGCCCCAATCTTGCGCACGACGTGAACAAGGATTTCACCCCGATCATCAAGACCGGCAACATCCCGCTGCTGGCGGTGACCGCACCGGCCACTGGTGTCAAGGACATGAAACAACTGATCGCCGACGCCAAGGGCGGCAAGGTCTTCAACTACGGCAGCCCGGGTACCGGTTCGCCGATGCACATCGCCGGTGAAATGCTGAATCAGGCGGCAGGCATCAAGGTCACCCACGTGCCTTACAAGGGTGTGGCACCGGTGGTGGTCGATGCGCTTGGCGCGCATGTCACGATCGGCTGGATCACACCCGGCGCGGTCGGGCAGTATGTCAGCACCGGCAAGCTGATTCCGCTGGCGGTCGCCGAGCGTACGCGCACCAAGCTGATGCCCAACGTGCCGACGCTGATCGAACTCGGTTACAAGGATCTCGACGTCAGCGCCTGGATGGGTTTGGTTGGTCCCAAGGGAATGCCGGCCGACGTCGTGCGCACGCTCAACGGCCACATGAACGACATTCTCAAGATGCCTGACGTGATGGCGCGTATGGCCACGCTGGGCATCGAGCCGATTGGCGGCGATCCATCGGTGATGGCCAAGCAAGTCGCTTCCGACGACGAGCGCTTTGGCAAGCTGGTGGCGCAATTCGGCATCAAGTCAGAGTAACTCGTCTAAGTCATTTTTTCAGGCGATCAATCCGGATCACGGCACCATGAC
>JANPAR010000103.1:0-17273 GCA_031430015.1 Burkholderiales bacterium | reverse complement strand
TGCAGCGAAAGCAGGAGAGAAAAAAGCCGCCGCTAGGCGGCTTTATTTTGCGTTACAGTACGAGCCGCAGTGAATAGCAGAACGCACATCAAGAATGCAAACGGGATAGCCAAATGTTGATGGCACCGTGATGCTGATTCCCGGTTTGCGATCCTCGGCAACCCCAGCCGGCCATTGGCCCTTTCTATCAGGAGACTTCATGACAAAACAAATTTTTATGGCGTCAGCCCTGCGCATAGCGGCGGCTCTGCCATTGGCGCTGCTGTTTGCCACAGGCGGCGCGCATGGCCAAGACCGCAACCTTGGCCGCAATCTGTCTGCGCAGTGCGCCAACTGTCACGGCACAAATGGCAACGCGCAGCCCGGCGGTTTTTCTCTGGCCGGCAAAGAGCGCAAGTACATCGTTGACCAGATGGCAGCCTTCAAGTCAGGCGCGCGCACCGGGCCAGCCGCGACCATCATGCATCAGATCGCCAAGGGCTACAGCGACGAGCAAATCGCTCTCATGGCCGATTTTTTCGCCGCGCAAACACCTGCCGTCAACAAATAGGGGAGACCATCGATCATGAAAAACATCCCTGCAATTGCGCGCCGTGAATTTACCGGGTACAGTGAATTTACCGGGCGCCGCGAATTTCTCAAATGGTCGGGCGTGGCGAGTGCCATGGCCCTGGCGGGTTGCGCATCGCAGCCAGCCGCGACCCAAAAACTGGGTCGCGTCATCATTGTCGGTGGTGGCTACGGCGGTGCAACCGCTGCCAAATATTTGCGCATGTGGTCGGAAGGCGCGATTGAAGTGTTCCTGATCGACCGCAGCCCGGCCTTCATTTCGTGCCCTTTGTCCAACCTCGTGCTGGGCGGTTCGCGCAAGATGGAAGACATCACCGTCGGCTACGCCAAGCTGCGCGACTACGGCGTGCAGGTGATCAACGACGAAGTCACCAAGGTCAACGTCGACAAGAAAACGATTGAGCTGAAAAAAATTCAAGACCTCAACTACGACCGCCTGATCGTCGCGCCCGGCGTCGATTTTTTGTTCGATCAAGTCAAGGGCCTTGCTGCACCCGCCGCGCAGCAAAACATCATGCACGCGTGGAAAGCCGGCCCACAGACTGTTACGCTGCGCAAGCAGCTCGAAGACATGAAAGACGGCGGCGTGTTCGTCATGAGCATCCCGAAGGCACCCTACCGCTGCCCGCCAGGGCCGTATGAGCGTGCCTGTCAAGTCGCCTATTATTTCAAGACGCAGAAGCCTAAATCCAAGGTGATGATTCTCGACGCCAACGAAGACGTGGTGTCCAAAGCCGGCCTGTTCAAGGCGCAATGGAACGTCCAGTACAAGGGCATCGTCGAGTACCGCAACAACATGGAAGTCAACGCCGTCGATGCCGCCAGCCGCACGGCCATCACTACGCTTGACGACAAAATCAAGGCCGACGTGCTCAACATCATCCCGCCGATGCGCGCCGGTGACATCGCACAACAAGCCGGCCTCATCACTGCCAACAACCGCTGGTGCGGCGTCGATTGGCTGACGATGGAATCAACCGTGCGCCCCGGCATCCACGTGCTTGGTGACTCAACTTTGTCAGCGGCGCTGATGCCCAAGTCCGGTCATATGGCCAATCAGCACGCCAAAGTGGCCGCAGCGGCGATCATCGAGTTGATGAACGGTCGCCAACCAAGCCAGACGCCAATGATGGCCAACACCTGCTACTCGTTCATCGATGACAAAAACGTGGTGCACGTTGCCAGCGTGCATGCCTACGATCCAAAAGACAAAACCATGAAGGTCGTGCCGGGGTCGGGCGGATTGTCGGCAGGGCCTACCGAGCTCGAAGGGGTCTATGGCAACGCCTGGGCGCGCAATATTTGGAGTGACATGCTCGGTTGAGTCAAGAGTTGATCGGCAAATGAAAACGGCGCTCGCAAGAGCGCCGTTTTTGCTTCGGCTCATACATGGCGGCATATCGAAACCGTTGGTGCAGGCGGATCTTGTAGCTTCGACTGGCCAAGATCCTTGGTGGAAGCGCTTCCTGGATCGCGGGCGACTGAAAAAAACAGCGCGGCCAATGGCTACGCCCGCAACTTGCGCAACTTCTGCAAAGACCGCAAGCCCGGCGGGATCGGCTCATCCGGATGCGTGGTCGGCCAATCGGTAAAGCTCACTTCGCCCACATAAATGTCGCTGCGCGAATCGACTGCCACTCCATGCGGCGCGACGAACTGGCCGAGCGCAGTGCCGGGGCCATTCTCGCCACCAAGGCGTGCGATCAGCTTGCCCTGTTCATCAACGATCGACAGGCGCGGCCCGATGTTTGGATGCTTACGGTTCACCTTCATCCCCGATCCCAACTCACCGATAATGAATTCAGGCTTCGGCCCTTTGCCGCAACAAAGGCCGCAGGGGCGATGCATGTTGTGCCACTGCGCCTCGTATTTGCCGTTGGCATCGAACACCTGCACGCGATGATTCTCGCGGTCGGCCACGTAGACCCAGCCTTCTTTGTCGGTGACGATGTTGTGCACGATGTTGAACTGGCCCTCATCGGTGCCCGGCTCGCCCCACGACATCAGCAGCTTGCCGTCTGGCGAATATTTGTGCACCTTCGAATTGCCGTAACCATCGGCGACGTAGATTTCGCCTTTTGGCGACAGCGCGGTGTGCGTGCAGCGGTGAAATGGCAGGCCGCTCATGAACGGCGCGGGCTTGCCCGGCGTGCCCAACTCAAGCAACACCTTGCCCTCCGGCGTGCACTTGCGCACCACATGACCGCCATCGTCAGTGAGGTAGAGGGTGTCATCGACATCAATGTGCAAGCCATGCGCACGCGGATATTCCCCCTCGCCCCAGGAGCGCAAAAAATTGCCATCTCGGTCGAACACCATCATCGGATGCTCACCGCGATTGAACACATAAACCTGATCCTTGCTATCGACCGCGACGCCGCCGACATCCTTGAGGGCCCAGCCCTCAGGCACTTTGGCCCAGTTGTCGATGACTTCGTAACGATGGGTGCCGCTTCCTAGAATGACTGACATGATTCAACTCCGATAATGCTTACTGGTGACGAAACAGGACACCGAGCTTATTGCTATTTTTTGACGGGCTCGGTTACTAAAAAGTTTTGGGAGCGTGCGGGCAGAACTGCGCCCTGAGGTTCAGAGGCTCGCCTGCGCCAGCCGCTTTCGCGACGGCGTCTC
Source organism: Burkholderiales bacterium (assembly GCA_031430015.1). Lineage (GTDB taxonomy): Bacteria > Pseudomonadota > Gammaproteobacteria > Burkholderiales > JAEUOS01 > CANJDH01. The sequence continues at coordinate 14,069 of JANPAR010000103.1, read as the reverse complement.
CACCGAACACAACCTCCTCGACGGCCTTGGCATCGAAGCAGCACATCATGATGAGGTCCGTTTTCTTTACCGCGACGCCAGGGCTTTCTGCGGCGATCGCGCCCAGCGCCCGCGCGGGTGCCAGTTTTTGCTTGGAGCGGTTCCACACGTGTACCTGATAGCCTGCGGCGAGGAGACGTTTGGTCATGCGATGCCCCATCAGGCCGGGGCGCGGATGTGCGAGTACTGGTTTGCTCATGCTCAAACTCCTTCCGGCCAGTCGACCGCGCCTGAATGGGTGACGGCGCCCAGATTCGCCGGGCCGACAAGCCTGGCGTATTTCTCCAGCGCGCCGGCGAGACGCTCCTGGCGTCGCGGCGTCCACGCCGCGCGCCGCGCGGCAAGTTCGGCGTCGCTCACCAGCATGTCGATGGTGCGAGCGTTGCAGTCGATGCGGATCGCGTCACCATCCTGTGCCAGCGCCAACGGCCCGCCTTCTGCCGCTTCAGGCGCCGCGTAGCCGATGCACATGCCGCGCGTGGCGCCGGAGAAGCGTCCATCGGTGAGCAGCGCGACTTTCTCGCCCATGCCCTGGCCATAGATGAGTGCCGTGGTGCCGAGCATTTCGCGCATGCCGGGCCCGCCTTTGGGGCCTTCGTTGCGAATGATCAGCACGTCACCTTCCTTGTAGCCACGCTCCTTCACTACTTTGACGCAGGCTTCCTCACCGTCGAATACCCGTGCTTTGCCTTCAAACACCAGCGACTTCAAGCCGGCGATCTTGATCAGTGCGCCATCGGGGCACAGGTTGCCTTTCAGGACCACGACGCCACCGGTGGGATGCAGCGGTTGCGCGGTGGTGGTGACGATGTCGCCATCGGGCGCCGGAATGCCGGCGAGTTCTTCCTTGAGGGTGCGGCCGGAGAGCGCGAGCGCATCACCATGCAGATAGCCGCCATCGAGCAGGGCTTTCAAGACGATCGCCACACCGCCGCGATGGTGCAGGTCGCGTGCGAGATACTTGCCGCCCGGCTGCAGGCTGGCGATCAGCGGGGTGCGCTGGAATACTTCGGCCACATCGTCCATGGTGAAGCGGATACCGGCCTCGTGCGCAATCGCCGGCAGGTGCAGGCCGGCGTTGGTGGAGCCGCCGGTCGCTGAGACAGCGGCGCAGGCATTCTCGATGCTTTTGCGGGTGACAAGGTCGCGCGGAAACGGGCCGCCGTTCTCCAGAACCTGCATCACGATCTTGCCGGCGCGGCGCGCCAGCGCCAGGCGCTGCGAGTACACCGCCGGCATCATGGCCGAGCCGGGCATCGCCAGCCCCAGGGTTTCGGACACCATCGCCATGGTGTTGGCGGTGAATTGCCCGGGGCAGGAGCCCACCGTGGGCGCGCAGGTCAGCTCCAGCTCCGCCAGATCCTGTTCAGTCATGGTGCCGGCCAACACCGCGCCCACGCCTTCGTAAGCGGTCAGCACGGTGGCGGCCTTGCCTTTCCATTCGCCCGGCAGCATCGCGCCGCCGTAGACGAAGACGGAAGGGCAGTTGAGGCGCACCATGGCCATCATCACAGCGGGCAGGGTCTTGTCGCAGCCGGCGAAGCCGATGAAGCCGTCGTAGGCGTGGCCGCGCATCACCAGCTCAATGCTGTCGGCAATCAGCTCGCGCGACACTAGGCTCATGCGCATGCCCTTGTGATTCATCGAGGTGCCGTCCGACACCGAGATGGTGGTGAACTCAATCGGGGTGCCGCCGGCCGCAGCCACGCCCATCTTGGCGGCGTCGGCCTGGGGGCGCAGTGACATCGAGCACGGCGTGTTCTCGCCATGCGTGCTCATCACGCCGATGAAGGGTTTGGCGATGGCCTCATCGTCCATGCCGGTAGCGCGCATGAAGGCACGGTGCGCGACGCGATCCATGCCGTCGGTGGTGATCGCGGAGCGATATTGTTTGGCTTTGGTGTCCGACATGGCGGGTGCATTTACGTTCGACGAGGGACCGAGTATAGCGATGCGCGAAACGAGCCTTTGGCTACAATCCAGCGCAATGGTTGCGCATCGGGGAACGCGGTTCGCCGCGCACACCGTGATCAAGGGTCTGCCATGAAATCTGCGCCTTCCACCTTGCTGGTCATCAATCCCAACAGCACCCAAGTGGTCACCGACCACATCAGTCTGGCGTTGGAACCGTTTCGGCGAGCGGACGGCCCGGCGATCATTTGCGAAACGCTGACCAGCGGCCCGCCCGGCATCGAAAGCCAGGCGCACGTGGACGGCATCAGCGAAAAGTTGATCGCCTGGTTCGAGGCACACCCTCACTATCGCACCGTAGATGCAGTGGTACTGGCATGCTTCTCCGACCCCGGCATGGTGGCGCTGCGCGAAACGCTCGGTTGCCCGGTATTTGGCAGCGCCGAGTGCGCGTACCTGACTGCTGCTGGCATGGGCGACAAGTTCGGCGTGATCTCAATCCTGTCGCGCGCCATCGGCCGCCACAAGCGTCAGGTGCGGCTGCTCGGGCTGGAGCACAAACTGGCCGAGGACCTGCCAATCGAAGTCAACGTGGTTGATCTGGTCAAGGAAGACCTGACCTTCAAGCGCATGCTGAACGTGGGCAAGACCCTGATCGACAAGCACGGCGCGCGCGTCATCATCATGGGTTGCGCCGGCATGGCGCGCTACCGCGCCCGCCTCGAGGCCGAACTGGCGGTGCCGGTGATCGACCCGACTCAAGCGGGTGTCGCGATTGCCATCGGGCAGTTGCTGGTGCGCGGCATGGCGGCGGGCTCGGTCTCTGCCGCCCAGAAAACTGCCTGAGAGGCGCTTCGGACCTGTTCGGGAATCGGCCCGAAACCCTTGGTGCACAAGGGTTTCAGCGAGTTTTCCCTCTAGTGCAGGGCGATGCTCTTGTGCTCCAGGCGCGACAGCAGACGCACGATCGGCCATAACAACAGCAGGTACATCAACGCCGCCAGCACCACCGGCGTGGCGTTATAGGTAAGTGCCTGCGCCTGGCGCGCGTTGTTGAGCAACTCCGGCAGGGCCACCACGCTCGCCAGCGAGGTGAGCTTGATCACTTCGAGCGTATTGCTGATCAGATCGGGTAGCACGTTGCGCGTGGCCTGCGGAATCACCACAGACAGCAGGGCCTGCCAGCGTGTCAGACCCGTGGAACGCGCCGCTTCAAGCTGGCCGCGCGGAATGCTCTCGAACCCGGCGCGGAAAATCTCGCCAAAGTAGCTCGAGGTGTTGAGGAAAAACCCCAGCGCCACCGCCGCAAACTTGGGCAAGTCGATCTGTAGGAACGGGAAGCCGAAATAGATGAAGATCAGCAGCACCAGCGGCGGGAAGGCGCGAAAGAAATCGACATAGACGATCAACGCCCGATTGAGCCAGCGCCGCTGCAGGCTGGCGAGCACTGCGATGGCGAGGCCACCGGCCAGCCCCAGCGGAATCACCACCAGCGAAAGCACGATGGTCATGCCCAATCCCTGCAACAGGAAAGGCCAGACCTTCTTCATGATCTCGACGTTAAAGAAGACGGTGAGCAGGGTTTCCATGGTGGTTGAGCCTCTACCGTTTCCACGCAAAGCGGGTTTCGATCCAGCGGCCGAACCAGACGAAGGGAATGAACAGGATCAGGTAGGCGCACGCGCCCACCACCAACGGTGTGGCGTTGCCGGATTCACTCGAGGCCGACGACGATACGTTGAGGATTTCGTGCAAGGCCACCACCGAGCCCAACGCTGTGCCTTTGGTGATCGCCATCACCCGGTTGGTCAGCGGCGGCACCGTCATGCGCACTGCTTGCGGCAACACGACATGGCGCAGGGTTTCTAGGCGGCCCATGCCGGTGGAGCGTGCCGCTTCCCACTGGCCCTTGGGCACCGCGAGGATGCCGGCCCAGAAAATCTCTTCGGCGAAGGCGGCCAGCACCAGAGAGAGCGACAGCCAGGTCGCGGCGAATGCGCTCATCGCCATCTGGATATACGGAAACGCGAAAAACAAAATGATGATGATCACCAGCGGCGGCAGGGCACGAAACACATCGGCAAATACGATGATGCAAAAGTTGAGCGGCTTGACGTGCTGCGCACGCGCCACCGCCAGCGCCAGGCCGGCGATCAGGCCGGTGATGATCACCGTGATGCCCAGCCAGGTGGTGGTGAGCAAGCCTTCGGCGATCACTTTCCAGTAGCGCCCGGCGATCTCGGGGTTGAAAAAGCTGAACAGGAAACGCTCAAACGTGCTCATGACCTGCGGGACGTTGGCGACCGGATTCATGTGGCGGGTTAACGACGAAAGGTGCTCGGGAGCGGCGGGGCAGACGTACTCAGTGCCGGTCTGTCAAGGTGGCGAGGAACTCGCGCAGGCGCGCGTGCTGCGGGTTGCCGAACACTTGCTCAGGCACCCCTTGCTCGACGATCTGCCCCTGATCCATGAACACCACGCGATCCGCCGCCGCGCGCGCAAACGCCATCTCGTGGCTGACGACCACCATGGTCATGCCCGATTCGCGCAATTCGCGCATCACCTTGAGTACGCCGCCGACCAGCTCGGGGTCGAGCGCGCTGGTGGGCTCGTCAAACAGCACGATCAGGGGTTCGAGCGCGAGCGAGCGGGCAATGCCGACGCGTTGCTGCTGTCCGCCGGAGAGTTGGTTCGGGTAGGCGTCAGCCTTGTCGGTAAGCCCGACGCGCGCCAGCGCCGCGCGTCCCTTGGCTTCGGCCGCCGCCTTGTCCATGCCCTGCACCTTGCGCAGCGCAAGCGTGACATTGCCGAGCGCGGTCATGTGTGGGTAAAGATTGAACGACTGAAACACCATGCCGATTTTCTGGCGCAGGTGATTGATGTTCACACCGGGCGCAGTGATGTCGATGCCATCAACGCGGATGCTGCCGCCATCGGGTTCTTCCAGGCGGTTACAGCAGCGTAGCAGCGTGCTTTTCCCTGAGCCGGATGGCCCGATGATGAATGCCAGCTCGCCCGGCTGTACCGAAAAATCAATGCCTTTCAAAACCTGCAGGGCGCCGAACGACTTGACGAGGGCTTTGAGTTCCAGAATGGCGGGGAGGTCTTGTTTCATGCGCTGGCCAGTTGCGGGATGCGAGTCTGTCGCGGATGCGAAAAATGAAAAAGCGCTGGAACTGGCGGGCCAAATGACAAAGCGCCGGCATCAACCGGCGCTTTGTCGGCCCGGCTTCAGATCAGGAACATTTCGGCGTCACGGGTGTTGCGTCGTAGCCATCCATGTTCGGTACGCCATGGCCCGCTGCCACTTTGATCGCTGACGCATCGGCGGCCGGTTTGGTGCCAAACCATTTTTCGTGCAGGCGTGCAAACGTGCCGTCCATCTTCATGCACTTGACAACGTTCGAAACCTGGTCGCGACCGGCCTTGTCGTCGATGCGGAAGGGAATCGCCCAGACCAGGCTGGTCTTGATGGTGTAGGTGGTCTTGATCAGCGGATTTTGTTTGGCGGCCCATTGCGCCACCGTGTTGCCGGCGAGATTGGTGCTGGCGCGCCCTGAGAGAACCGCCTGCACGGCATCGGCGTTGGTGTCATAGATATCAAACTTAAAGCCGTATTTCTCGGCATTCGCTTTGGCCCAGGAGTCATAGGCCGAGCCTTTGTTGACCGAGATGGTTTTGCCCTTGAGGTCTTCGAGACCCTTGATCTCGGGGTCGGCCTTTTTCACCAGAAACTGAAAATCGGTATCCAGATAGCCCTCGGTGAACAACAGCGCCTTGGCGCGCTCCGGTGTCACGGTGGTGGGCGCGGCGATCCAGTCATATTTCTTGGCATTCAAGCCAGGGATCAGACCGGAGAACTGCGTGCCTTCGATGTTGATCGGGCGGTTCAGGCGCTTGCCGATCTCGTTGGCCATGTCCACGTTGAAGCCCTCTATGCCGCCGCCGAGCTTGGGCATGGCGTGCGGGGCGAAAGTGGCATCAACGGCAGTCTGGATCGGTTGGGCCGACACCGCGCCAGAGAGCGCGGCGAATGACAGGGCAGCAAACACGAACGGCGCGGAACGGTGCATTTTTCAATCTCCTGGAGGTCCACAATAAATCATGCCCAAGGGCAACTCTTGAATCGGTTTCACCAGCAATCTCTGAGCAATCAACGTGCAGCGATATGCAGCGATCATCATGCCACAGTCTGCGAGCCGGCTAGGCTTCGGTAACGGGCTTGCCGGCACCAACACGATCGATGATCAGCTTGTAATGCTCGGGGCGGCGGTGCTTGGCAAAATTGAATACGTGCTCGCGGAAGGTGTCGCCGAGAGCCAAATCGCAATTGAAGAAAATCACTTCGTCTTCTTCGGTGGTGCTTTGGGCCGCGATTTCGCCCGACGGCGAGACGATGACCGAACCGGCAATCATGTGAAAGCCATCCTCGCGCCCGCATTTGGCCGCCGCGCCCACCCATAGTGCATTCTCGTGCGCATGCGCCTGCAACAGCAGCAGGTGGTGGAACATGCGCAGGTGCGATGGCTCGGGCCAATGGATGTTGTGTGACGGCGTGTTGTAGCCTAGCACCACCACCTCGGCACTCTGCAGGCTCATGACGCGAAAGGTTTCGGGCCAGCGCCGGTCGTTGCAGATGCACATGCCCATCTTGGTGCCCATGGTGTTCCACACCTTGAAGCCCTCGTTGCCGACCTGAAAGTATTTTTTCTCCAGGTGCTGGAACGGTGCTTTAGGCTTGTGATCGTCATGGCCGGGCAGGTGCACCTTGCGGTAGCGCCCGACGATCTTGCCCGTGCCATCAACGATGACGGCGGTGTTGAAACGCTCGCCCTGCGGCGTCAATTCGGCATAGCCGAGATAAAAGCCGATGCCGTGCTTCTTCGCTTCATCAAACAGTGGCTGCACGTCGGCGTTGGGCATTGAACGCTCGAAGAATCGGTCGATCTCGGCTTGGTCGGTCATCCAGTAACGCGGAAAAAAGGTGGTCAGCGCAAGTTCGGGGAACACCACGAACTTGGCGCTGCGCGCGTGGGCTTCACGCAGCATTTCGACGAGGCGTTTGACGACAGCCGCGCGGGTATCCGCCAGGTGGATCGGCCCGAGTTGGGCCACGGCCATGGGAAAAGGGCGTTTCATGCGGGGTTCCTGAGAGCGATGTTGAGAGAAGAAGGGCGGCTGGTGTTGCCGGTGTGGCGAGGATGCCTAAGACGCAGGCTGAATGAAAGACTGAAACACGCGCATCGCCTCGGACGGTTTGCGCGGCGTCGCCAGCGGGCCGGGCATGCCACGCGCGATGAACTGGCCGCTGCCGCGCTCGGCGTGCAGCTTGCCATCGGCGACTACCACGCGGCCACGGTTGATCACTGTCACTGGCCAGCCTTCGAGTGTGCGTCCTTCGTAAGGCGTGTAGTCCACGTTGTCGTGAATGTCTTCGGCGCGAATCGTGGTGCGCTTTTCGGCATCCCAGATCGCGAGGTCGGCGTCTTGTCCCACTGCAATCGAGCCTTTGCGCTCGGCAAAGCCGTACACGCGCGCATGATTGGTGGCAGTCAGCGCAACGAACTGCTGCAGGCTCAAGCGTCCCTTGCCGACGCCCTCGGAGAACAGTAGCGGCAGACGCAGTTCCAGCCCGGGCACGCCGTTGGCCATGTCCTTGAACGTGGTCTTGTCGCCCTTGGGCAGCTTGCCGGTTTCATCAAATCGATACGGCGCGTGGTCGGATGAATAGACCTGGAAGGTGCCATTGGCGAGGCCCTCCCACACGGCCGCTTGCGACACTGCATCGCGCGGTGGCGGGCTGCAGCAAAACTTCGCGCCGTCCATCCCGGGCTTGTCGCTATCGGCCGCGGTGAGAAATAAATACTGCGGGCAGGTCTCGCCAAACACCCGTGCACCAAGGGTTTGCGCGGCGCGGATGGTGCGCACTGCCTCGATGCCCGACACATGCACGATCAAAATCGGCACGTCAATCAGGCGCGACAGCGAGATCACGCGATTGGTTGCCTCACTCTCGGCCAGCGGGTCGTGTGCAACAGTGTGGAACTTGGGCGCGCCGTGGCCGTTGGCGAGCAGGCGCTGCGCCATCCATTTGATGATGTCGTTGTTCTCGGCATGCACCATCACTAGTGCGCCGCAGCGGCCCGCGGTGTCGAGCACGTCAAGCATGGCGTAGTCGTCGATCTTGAGCTTGTCGTAGGTCATGTAGACCTTGAACGAGGTGTAGCCCTTGCGGATCAAATCGGGCAAGTCGTGCTTCAAGGCCTGCTCGGTCGGGTCAGAGACGATCAGGTGAAAACCATAGTCGATCACCGCTTTCGGTCCCGCGCAGGCGTGGTAATCGGCCACTACCTTGGGCAATGACATGCCGCGATGCTGCGCGGCGAAGGGGATGATGGTGGTGGTGCCGCCGAACGCGGCCGACACGGTGGCAGAGTAAAAATCATCCGCCGTCATCAGGCCGCTGGCCGAGAGTTGTTCGACGTGGCAGTGGCTGTCGATGCCGCCGGGCAACACGTAGCGGCCGGCAGCGTCGAGGTCGCGCGTGCCGGCGGGGAGTCTGTCGGCGATGGCGGTGATCTTGCCGGCGCGCACGCCGATGTCGGCTTGGATGGTTTCGCTTGCCGTGACAACGGTGCCATTGCGGATGGTGAGATCAAATTCGGTCAAGCTCGGCTCCTCAATGCGCTGCGTGGAACGCGGGTTTTTTAGCGGGGCAAGTGTAACGCGGCGCGTGTGGGGCGGAGGCGTGTGCTGCCGGAGCGGGTTTTTGGGGTGGAGCGTGTCAAAATAATCTCATGATGACCACACCCTTCTCTTCCCCCCAAGCGCTGCGCCGCGCGATTCGCGCACGTTCCTTTACCGGCCAGACCGCCGGCCAATGCCGCGGCTACACGCAAGCCAATCTCGCGGTATTGCCGGCCCGCTATGCGGCGGACTTCAAGCTGTTTTGCGAGCGCAATCCCAAACCTTGCCCGCTGATCGGCATGAGTGAACCGGGCAGCCCGCAGATTGCCGCGTTGGGTGCCGATCTCGATATCCGCACTGACATTGCGCAGTATTGCGTGTGGAAAGACGGTGAGTATCAGGGCGACGTGACGGACCTCAACGCGCTATGGCAAAACGACTGGGTGGCGTTTGCGATTGGCTGTTCGTTCTCCTTTGAAGAGGCATTGATGGAGGAGGGCATTCGCTTGCGGCATATTGAATTGGGTATGAACGTGTCGATGTGGCGTACCAATATCGCAACCGCACAGTCGGGGCCATTTGGCGGGCCGATGGTGGTGTCGATGCGGCCAATTCGCGTCGAGGATGTGGCGCGAGCGACTGAAATTACCGGGCGTTTTCCGAATGTGCATGGTGCGCCGGTGCATGTGGGTGACCCTGCGAAGATTGGTATCAGCGACATCACGCGGCCCGACTTTGGCGATGCGACGGAAATCAAAACGGGCGAGGTGCCGGTGTTCTGGGCCTGCGGCGTGACGCCGCAATCGGCGATACGTGCGGCCAAACCGCCGGTGTCGATCACGCACAAGCCCGGCTGCATGCTGGTCACCGATGTGCGCAACATTGATCTGGCGGTGGCGGCATGAGCGGCGGCATGAAGGACGCCACAGGCGTTCAAGGCCATTATTCTTCGCCCGCAGCACGCTGGCAATTCTGGGTAGACCGCGGCGGCACCTTTACCGACCTCGTCGCGCGCGCGCCCGACGGCACGCTTAAAACCCACAAGCTGCTGTCCGAAAATCCCGAGCAGTACAAGGATGCGGCCCTGGCCGGCATTCGCCATTTTCTGGGCCTGCAACCCGGCGAGCGCATTCCCGGCGAGTTGATTGAGGCGGTGAAGATGGGGACGACGGTTGCCACCAACGCACTGCTGGAGCGCAAGGGCGACCGCACCGTGCTGTTCATCACCAAGGGTTTTCGCGACCAGCTGCGCATCGGTTATCAAAACCGCCCGCGCATATTTGACCGCCACATCGTCTTGCCGGAGTTGCTCTACAGCGAAGTCGTCGAGGTTGATGAGCGCGTCGGTGCGCAGGGTGATGTGGTGCTGCAGCTTGATGCGGCCAAGACACACGAAGCCCTGAAAGCTGCATGGGACAAGGGTTTTCGGGCAATTGCCATTGCCTTCATGCACGGTTACCGCTTCCACGACCACGAACAAGCGGTGGCCAAGATGGCGCGTGACATTGGCTTCACACAGGTGTCGGTGTCGCACGAAGTCTCGCCGCTGATGAAGCTGGTTTCGCGCGGCGATACCACGGTGGTCGATGCCTATCTGTCGCCGATTTTGCGGCGCTATGTGAATCAGGTGGCGGCTGAGCTTGACGGCGCGCGCCTGATGTTCATGCAGTCGTCGGGGGGCCTCACTTCTTCCGAATTGTTTCAGGGCAAGGACTCTATCCTCTCCGGCCCGGCGGGCGGCATCGTCGGCATGGTGCAGACCGCCAGGGGCGCGGGCTTTGACAAGGTGATCGGCTTCGACATGGGCGGCACCTCGACCGATGTCTCGCACTACGCGGGCGAGTACGAGCGCGCTTTCGAGACCTTGGTCGCCGGGGTGCGCATGCGCGCGCCGATGATGAGCATTCACACCGTGGCGGCAGGCGGCGGCTCGATCTTGCATTTCGACGGCAGCCGTTATCGCGTCGGGCCGGACTCGGCCGGCGCCAACCCCGGTCCTGCCTCGTACCGGCGCGGCGGGCCGCTCGCGGTGACCGACGCCAACGTGATGCTGGGCAAGGTGCAGCCCAAATTCTTCCCCAAGGTATTTGGTGCACACGCCAACGAGGCGCTGGACCATGCGGTCACGGCAGCCAAGTTTCGCGCGCTGGCCGCTGATATCGAGAAGAACACGGGCAGCAAAAAATCGCCGGAGGAAGTTGCCGAAGGCTTCATCCAGATCGCGGTCGAGAACATGGCCAACGCCATCAAGAAGGTGTCGGTTGCGCGCGGCTATGACATCACGCAGTACACCCTCCAATGCTTCGGCGGCGCTGGTGGACAGCACGCCTGCCTGATCGCCGACAAGCTCGGCATTCCGCGCGTCTACATCCACCCTTACGCCGGCGTGCTCTCCGCCTACGGCATGGGCCTGGCAGATTTGACGGCGATGCGCGAAAGGGCGATTGAGCTCAAACTGGTGCCTGCCTCAAGAGCCGCTCTGGATGCGGCTTTCGAGGCCTTGGCCGCTGAGACCCGCTCCCAGATTGCTTCGCAGGGCATCGCCCCATCGAAAATTGTGATCAAGCAGCGCGTGCATGTGCGTTATGACGGCACCGACTCGGCATTGGTGGTCGACGACGGCGCGCTCGGTGACATCAAGGCGCGCTTCGAAGCGGCCTACCGCATGCGCTATTCGTTTCTGATGGAGCACAAGGCGCTGGTGGTGGAGGCGGTGTCGGTTGAGGCGATTGGGTTATCGGGGCAGGTGGGGCAAGCCGGGCCAGCCACCGCGGCGTCCGCGCCAGTGTCGAACCGCAGTGGCGCACTCGCTGTCGCTGAATCAGTGCACATGTTTTCGGGCGGCACGCGGCACGCTACGCCGGTCTACATCCGCGACCAGATGCAGCCGGGCGACAAGCTCCTCGGCCCCGCCATCATCGCCGAGCAAAACGCCACCACCATCGTCGAACCGGGCTGGCAACTTGACGTGACCGCGCTCGATCATCTTGTGCTCACCCGTGCCGTGCCACGTCCCACTCAGCACGCCATCGGCACGACAGCCGACCCGGTGATGCTCGAAATCTTCAACAACCTGTTCATGGCGATTGCCGAGCAGATGGGCTTGACGCTCGCCAACACCGCCTACTCGGTCAACATCAAGGAACGTCTCGATTTCTCCTGCGCGGTGTTCAACCAGCATGGTGACCTGATCGCCAACGCGCCGCACATGCCGGTGCATCTGGGATCGATGGGTGAGTCGATCAAGACCGTCATCCGCGAGAACACGGCCGAAAAAGGCCGTGCGATCAAGCCCGGCAATGTGTACGTGCTCAATGCGCCGTATGCGGGCGGCACGCACCTGCCCGACATCACGGTGATCACCCCGGTGTTTGATCAGGAGGCCAAGCACATCCTGTTTTATGTCGGCTCACGTGGCCACCATGCTGACATCGGTGGCATCTCCCCCGGCTCGATGCCGCCCAACTCGAAAGTGGTCGAAGAAGAGGGCGTGCTGATCGACAACTTCCTGCTGGTCGAGCAAGGCCGCCTGCGCGAAGCAGAAACGCGCGCGCTGCTGGCCTCAGGAAAGTACCCCTCACGCAACGTCGAGCAAAACATGGCCGACCTGCGCGCCATGATTGCCGCCAACGAAAAAGGTGTGCAGGAGTTGCGCCGCATGGTCGGCGAATTCGGCCTCGCCACCGTGCATGCCTACATGCAGCACGTACAAGACAACGCCGAAGAAGCGGTGCGCCGCGTCATCGATGTGCTCAAGGACGGCGAGTTCAGTTACGAAATGGATCACGGCGCCGTCATCAAGGTCAAGATCACGCTCGACAAAAAGTCTCGCACCGGCATCATCGACTTCACCGGCACCAGCGCGCAAGTGGCAAACAACTTCAACGCGCCCTCGGCAGTCTGCTTCGCGGCGGTGCTCTACGTGTTTCGCTCGCTGGTCGATGATGATATTCCGCTCAACGCAGGTTGCTTGAAGCCGCTCAACGTCATCATCCCCGCAGGCTCGATGCTCAACCCGCGCTATCCCGCAGCAGTGGTGGCAGGCAACGTCGAGACCAGCCAGTGCCTCACCGACACGCTCTACGGCGCGCTCGGCGTGATGGGTGCGAGTCAGGGCACGATGAACAACTTCACCTTCGGCAACGACCAGTACCAATACTACGAAACGATTTCATCCGGCTCCGGTGCAGGCGATGGCTTCGATGGCTGCACGCCAGTGCAAACCCACATGACCAACAGCCGCATGACCGACCCCGAGGTGCTCGAATTCCGTTACCCGGTGCGCGTCGAAGAGCATTCGATCCGCTATGGCTCGGGCGGTAAAGGCAAATGGAACGGCGGCCCAGGCGCGTTGCGGCGAATCCGCTTTTTGGAAACCATGACCGGCAGCGTGCTCTCGGGTCACCGCCGTGTGCCGCCTTACGGGATGAAGGGCGGGGCGGATGGTGAAGTGGGGAAGAACTGGGTAGAGCGGATTGATGGATCGATTACGCCTTTGGGCGGTAGTGATGAAACGCTGTGCCAGCCTGGGGATGTGTTTGTGATTCAGACGCCGACGGCGGGTGGATTTGGAAGCCGAGTCGAGGTGCAAGCGGGATAAAATGTCTGCATGAAAACGACAATATTGTTAGCGGCAATTGCGTTGGCCGCACCAGTGCTTTGTGTTTCACAGACTCCCTCCAAACCCGCGAGCGACTGGACCGGTTATGCCGGCATTGGCCCCATTGCCTTTCCCAAATACACCGGCGGCAAAGGCACGGATGCCTTCCTTGCGCCGCTGCTGATGCTCGAATACAAAGAGACGGTTTACATCGACTTGGTGCGCGTGGGCGTGCGCTTGTGGTCGAGTGCTGACAAAAAGATGGCGCTGGGTCTGGCTGCCGAGCCGCGCTTCGGGTTCAAGGCGAGTGATGGTGCGCGCCTGGCGGGCATGGCAACGCGGCGCGACAGCATTGAGGCGGGGCCGAGTTTTGAGTGGGAGACGCCTGTCGCAAGCCTGAACCTCGCCTGGTTTGGTGATGTGACCGGTGCGAGCAAGGGGCAGTCGTTGCGCGCGTCGGCGTACAAACAGTTCGTCAATACGGCGAAATGGGATTTCGGTGCCTACGCGTCGGTGGAGCGCGCCAGTGCGAAGGTGGTGAACTATTACTTCGGCGTGCCTGCCGCTGAAGCAACCGCCGCGCGTGCGCTCTATGCGCCGGGTGCGGCGACGCACGTGAGCGTCGGGCTGTCGGGGGCGTGGAAATTTACGCCGCGCTACTCACTGCTGATGGGCGTGCAGAGCACGCGCATTGGCGGGGCCGCAGCGAACAGCCCAATCGTCGAGACGCGCAATGCACCGATGGCTTATGTGGGGCTGGGCTGGAATCTCTAAACTTCGCAGCAAACGCCCGTTGCAACTGGGCGTGGAGGTTGTTGCGGTTTTTCTGCCA
>JANPAR010000102.1:0-33378 GCA_031430015.1 Burkholderiales bacterium | reverse complement strand
TGAGCTTGGGGTCACGATGGTGTATGTGACGCACGACCAGGTCGAAGCCATGACCCTCGCGCACCGCATCGTGGTGATGCGCGAAGGCCGCATCGAGCAGGTAGGTACGCCGGAAGAGGTCTACAACCGGCCGGCGAGCACCTATGTGGCCGGGTTCATCGGTGCACCGCCGATGAACCTGATCGAAGGCCGCGTGCAAGATGGCATGTTCCAGGTGGAGGAACAACGTGTTGGCGGCGCACCCGTCGCACTGCACGGCCCGTGCGTGCTTGGCATCCGGCCGGAAGACATGCAGGTCGTTGAGGGTCCCGGCGATCTGCGCCTGCCGCTCTACGCCTCGGAACTCCTGGGTGACAGCCGCCTGCTCTCCTTCAAGGTCGCCGGCAGCCTCCTGACGGTGCGTGCGCCGAAAGACCAGCGCGCCGGCTATGACGATGTCGTGTCGCTGACCCTGCCTCAGGCGCATCGCCACTGGTTTGACGCACAGACCACGCAACGCATTGACCTTTCCCAATAAGCGCTTACATCAGCCATGCCCACCATCATTTCTGCGCAGGAAGCCGCACAACGCCTGATTCGTCGTCGCGATTACGTGGCCTGTGTCGAAGCCTTCATCGACTGCCGCCGCCCTGGATCGATGCCGAAGGAGAACTACGCCATGATCGGCCCGGGCGTGACGCAAAACCCCAACCAGGTGATCAACCTGAAGGAGCCGCACGGGTTCAATGTCGGTGCGGCGGCGATGCCGCATGGCATTACCAATAACCTGCACATTCATTTCACCGCCGAAGTCTTCATCTGTGCAGCCGGTGAGTGGTTGTTGCGTTGGGGCGTCGGCGGGCGTGATGGCGAGTCGCTGCTGCGCGAGGGTGACATCGCCTGCATGCCGACCTGGATTTTTCGCGGCTTCACCAATGCCGGCTCCGGCGATGGCTGGTTGTTCACCTGTCTCGGCGGTGACGATACCGGCGGCATCATCTGGGCGCCCGACATCCTCGCCGAGGCCGGCCAGCATGGCTTGTGGCTGACGGCGGACAATGAAATCATCGACACCGGTGCAGGCGGCGCGCCGCCCAATGTGCCTCTGATGCCGCCCTTTCCGGCCACAGAGCTTGACCGCCTCAAGCGCTACACACCGGCGGAAATGGAAGCGCGCATCCTGCGCCGGGCTGATCGTGATTTTGCCGTGGCCACGCTCGATGCTTGCGTACCCGCTCAGGGCGCGCATGAGGGCGCGCAACCCGTGGAATGGGCGCCGGTGATCGGCAATGGCCTGACCCAGCGCCGCCTGCACGCGCCGCGCGTCACCGACCCGCAAGGCTTCTCGATTGAATGGATGCGCCTTCCACCGGGTGCGCGCACCGCACCGTTCCGCATTGCCGAGAAGATGGTGGTGATCCAGATGCATGGCGAGGCGATGTCGGCCGAATTCAATTCCGGTGCGGACAAGATCACGCTGGCGATGGGCTGGCGCGACATGCTCTCGGTGCCGGGTGATGTGACGCGTGCCTTTCGCAATGATTCAGACGCCACCATCGAAGCAGTGGTAATGATCCCCGGCGATCAGCGCAAGCTTCCCAGATTCGATGCGCACACCGTCGCTGCGGCGCGCGCGGCCGGCTGGGCTCTCGATGCCAACGCCTATCTCGCGCCGGCTGCGCTCATGCCCAAAGGCGCGCTCGACGCCGGTGCGCGGTTTGCGGTCTGAGTGCGGGTGCTGATGTCCGCCGCGCACACCGTCACCTCTCACGACGTCGCCTTGCGCGCCGGGGTTTCGCAATCCGCGGTCTCGCGCGCCTTCACGCGCGGCGCGAGCATCGCGCCGGCCACGCTCAAAAAGGTGATGGCCGCAGCGGCGGCGCTCGACTACCGGCCCAATCAGATGGCGCGCGCGCTGATCTCCGAACGCAGCGGCCTCGTCGGCCTGGTAATCCCGCCCGAATTCATTCCGCTCTACAGCCTCGCCATTGGTGAATTTGCGCGGCGCCTGCCGGAGCGTGGCTTGCAGCCCTTGGTGCTGGCCGCCGGGGCCGAGGCCAATGCGGATGAACTGGTGGAAAAATTTCTCGAATACCGCGTTGATGGTGTGATCCTCACTGCGGCGACGCTGTCGTCGCGTCTCGCGGCGCGCTGTGCGGCACGCGGCATCGCCGTGATTCAGTTCGGGCGCGCCGAGCTGCGCGCCAGAGGGGCGCGGGTGTCGAGTGACAACACCAGGGGCGGGCGGATTGCCGCGCGCATCCTGCGCGCTTGCGGCGCACGCCGTGCGGCCTATCTCGGTGGCGACCCGGACACCTCGACAGACCGCGACCGTGCCGCAGGCTTCCTCACTGAGTGGCCTGCTGCACCCTGCGCCAGCGCCGGCAAGTTTGCCTATGCCGAAGGCAGCATCGCCGCGCGTGCCTTGCTCGGCCGCAGGCCGCGCCCCGATGCAGTGTTTTGCGCGTCCGACGTGCTCGCCTACGCCTTGCTCGATGTGGCGCGCCATGAATTCGGCCTGACGCTGCCGCGCGATCTGATGGTGATGGGCGTAGACGATGCGCCGCCCTCGGCGTGGCAGGGGTATGCGCTCTCGACCCTGCGCCAGGACGTGCCGGCGCTGGTGGCCCAAACCATTGATCTTCTGGTGGCGCGCGTCGCCATGCCACACGCGCGCAGCCGCGCCGTCGCGGTGCCGATGGCGCCGGTGCTACGCGCCACGACGCGGCCCCTGAGTGCTGCCGCGCTGGCGCGTGCAACCGCGCCGCAACCCTCCCGGTAAATCCGCATCCCATTCATTCGCGCAAGGAGATATTCATGGCCCAAGACCGCATCCTCACCACCCACGTCGGCAGCCTGCCGCGCCCGCAAGACGTGGTCGATCAACTGTTCCTCGAAGACGAAGACAAGCTGGTCGATCGCGCAACTTATGCGCGCGTGATGCGCGAGGGCGTTGCCGCCATCGTAAAAAAGCAGGTCGAGGCCGGCGTCGATGTGGTCAGCGACGGCGAGATGAGCAAGATCAGCTACGCCACCTACATCCGCCACCGCCTCACCGGCTTCGAGATCGGCGAAATGCCGCGCGCGGTACCCAAGGACCTCGATGATTTTCCTGATTACAAGGCGCGCCTGGCCAAACTCGGCGCGACGCCCAAGTACCACCGCCCGATTTGCTGCGCGCCGATTGCGGTGCGCACCATGGAACCCTTGCAGGCTGACCTCGACAACCTCGCTGCGGCGGTGCGTGCCGTAGGCGGAGTGGGTGCGGGCGGCACAGGCTCGGGTGAACGCCGCGCCGGCGCAAGCGGCGTGGCCGCGCACGGGGTGACGCGCGCCTTCATGAACGCGGCCTCGCCCGGCGTGATCGCCGTGTTTCAGCCCAACCGCCACTACGCGACGCAAGAGGCCTACATCGGCGCCCTCGCTGATGCGATGCGCCCGGAGTACGAAGCCATCGTCGCCGCCGGGTTTGATTTGCAGATCGATGCGCCCGACATCGCGATGGGCCGCCACATCCGCTTTCGTGATGTGGACGATGCCGAGTTCCTGCGCAACGCGCACCTGCAGATCGACGCGCTCAACCATGCGCTTGACAACGTCGACCCGGCGCGGGTGCGCATGCACATCTGCTGGGGCAACTACGACGGCCCGCACCATCATGATGTGCCGCTGGAAACCATCCTGCCGGTGGTGCAGAAGGCGCGCGTCGGCACCTATGTGTTTGAAGCGGCCAACCCGCGCCACGCGCACGAGTGGGAGGTGTGGCAGGCGGCGAAGATTCCCGAAGACAAGATTCTCGCGCCCGGCGTGATCGACTCGGTGTGCAACTTCATCGAGCATCCGCGTCTGGTGGCGCAGCGCCTCCTTAAGTTTGCCGACATCGTCGGGCGCGAGCGCGTGATGGCGGCGTCCGACTGCGGCTTCGGCACCTTCGCCGGCTTTGGCGCGGTGCATCCGCCGATTGCGTTTGCCAAGCTCAAGGCGATGGCCGAGGGAGCGCAGATCGCCAGCGAAAGACTTTGGGGCAAGCCCTGAACGTTGTTCCGCACACCGCCTTGAGAGCCGCTCTGGGAGCCATTGTTGGCGACCATGCCTTGGGAAGCCGCTCCAGGAGCAGGTCTTGAGCGTGCTGCCGTACGAAAATGCGGGTACCGGAACAAGCATTGGGGTAAGCCCACGCGCCCAGCCGCGTTTGCGCGGCTTCGCGGTAGCATGCAGGGATGCCGTCGTTGATCTTCCCCCTGCCGCGCACACCGCTGAATCATGCGCGTGAATTGAGGGAAAGATGTCTGAATTGAATCCGCCTGCCGCGGCCAGCGCGCATGCGCCCGCTCCGGTACCCGCTACTACGGCTCAATCCACTTCGATACCCGCACGCGCCTCAGCCCTCGCCCCCTTCCGCATCCGCAGCTTCCGCTTTCAGTGGCCCGCCGATCTTTGCACCTCGTGGGCGTTCGAGATGGAGGTGCTGATCCTCGGCTGGTACGTGCTCGTCGAGACCGGCTCGGTGCAACTGCTGGTGCTGTTCGGCGCGCTGCAATACGCGGGCTCGCTGCTGTCGCCCTTGTTCGGGGTGGCCGGTGATCGTGCCGGATACCGCCGCCTGTTGTATCTGACGCGCGCGCTCTATGCATTGCAGGCGGCAGTGATCGCCACGCTCGCGGTGCTGCATTTGCTCACCCCCGTCTACGTGCTGGTGATCGCCGGGGTCGCCGGTCTGGTGCGTTCCTCCGATCTGCTGCTGCGCAACTCGCTGATTGCGCAGACCATGCCGCCCGCGCAATTGCTCGGCGCCCTCGGCTTGTCGCGCAGCACCTCTGACACCGCGCGCATCGCCGGTGCGCTCGCCGGTGCCGGCGCGGTGGCGGCGTATGGCATGGTGCCGGCTTATGTGGTGGTCACGCTGCTCTATACGGTGAGCTTCGCGTTGTCGCTCGGTGTGGCCGGGCGTGCCTTGCTGTCAGCCAAAGCGACAATGGATGCGGTGGTGACGGCAACCGAGGCGGCAACTCCGGCAGCAACGCAGAAGCCAACCCCGGCAGCACCGCATGCCGCAGCGTCAACGGCAGACCCGGTGCTCGCCATCGCATGGCGCGACCTGCGTTCCGCCGTCGTGTACGTGTGGCACAAACCGCCGCTGACGGGCGCGCTCGCACTCGCCTTTCTCGCCAATTTCCTCGCGTTCCCGTTTTTCAATGGCTTGTTGCCCTATGCGGCCAGGAATGTTTTCGGCATTGGCCAGACCGGTCTTGGTTATCTGGTCGCGAGCTTCGCCACCGGCGGGCTGATCGGCTCGATGCTGCTGGGCGCCAACCGCCTGCCCTTGCGCGCAGCGCGCACCACGCTCATCGCCTGCGCCGCCTGGTTTGGCGCGATCCTGTGTTTTACCCAGGTCACCCATCTGGCAGCGGGCATCGTGTTGCTGGTGTGTGCCGGTATCGCGCAAAATTTTTGCCTCACACCGATCGCCGCCGTGATGCTGCGCGCGTCGGCGCCGGAATATCGCGGCCGCGTGATGGGCATGCGCATGCTCGCCATCTGGGGTTTGCCGGCCGGGCTATTGCTCTCCGGCCCGCTGATCGAGCGCATCGGTTTTGCCGCCACCGGCGTACTGTATTCAGTGACTGGCCTGGTGTGCGTGGCGCTGATTGCCGTGCGCTGGCATGCGCATCTGTGGCATGCAGACGCAGCGGGTAATGCGCGAGCTTGAGTGGCACTGCGCCGCTCAACAACACCACGCATCGATACCGATCCAATAGCGTTCTCTCCTCTCCCCGTTTACTTACCGCGCATCCGCATCAGGAGTTGACCATCATGCTTCCCGTTTTGAGCGTCACCAACGCATGGATCATTTTGTTTTGCGCCATCCTGTTCGAGGTGTGCGGCACCACCAGCATGCGCCTCTCGGATGGCTTCACGCGCCTCACGCCATCGGTGCTGATTTTCGTGTTCTACGCCTGCTCGTTCGCGCTCAACACGCTGGTGATCCGCACGCTAGGCCTGTCGGTCACCTACGCGGTGTGGTCGGGCGTCGGCACGGTGCTCACCTCGATCATCGGTTATGCGTATTTCAAGGAGCCAGCGACGGCGATCAAGATCGGCAGTGCGCTGTTGATCATCGTGGGGGTGGTGGGGCTCAATCTGTCGTCGCGCAGTGCTTGAGTTCGTGCCACTGCCAGAAGCCGCAACTGACGCGAATCTTCCGGCAATAGCCATGAGAACCGTTGGTGGATGCGGCTTTCGGCTTGTTGGCAAGTGCCGGACAGCAACGCTCGCGACCAGGCATGTCGCAAGGAGCCGCCCTCCTTTCGATTCCGTCAGAGCGGAATGCGTCCGCCGATCCTTCTTTTTGCGAGAGCGGGGAGTATATTGGGCAGCGGGCCGTTCCGGCTTTTCCGGCTTGGCTGGTGCTGGCGCCTTGACGGCAGGAAGCGTGCATGACCGATTTTTCGATTCGATGGTTTAGCGGTTTCCTGCGCCGCCACCGCCGGCTGAAACACTTCGGCCGCCACGCACTGGGAGACGCTCTGGCTGGCCATGGCCGCGGCCAAGCGGTTCCTCCCACGCTGGCTCAGCTTCTGTTGCAGGTCGCACGCGACGCGCCGGCTGCCGCGATCACACGCATGGCATCGCACGAAGCAGGCCTGTCGCCACGAGAAGTCGCTGCGCGCCGGGCGCGTGACGGTCCGAACGAAATGGA
Source organism: Burkholderiales bacterium (assembly GCA_031430015.1). Classification (GTDB taxonomy): domain Bacteria; phylum Pseudomonadota; class Gammaproteobacteria; order Burkholderiales; family JAEUOS01; genus CANJDH01. The sequence goes on along the minus strand of JANPAR010000102.1, from coordinate 26,699 downwards.
GCACGAGGCGCCGCTGCCATGGTGGGTGCACCTGTGGCAGTGCTACAAGAACCCGTTTAACCTGCTGCTGACGGCACTCGCGGCACTGTCCTGGTTGAGCTCAGACGCCAAGGCCACCACGGTGATCGGCATCATGGTGGCCTTGAGCACCCTGATCCGTTTCGTACAGGAGGGACGCTCGCACCGCGCCGCAGACAGCCTGCGCGCGATGGTGAGCAACACCGCCAGCGTCATCCGGCGCGCCGCGGCCAACCGGGAGGCGTCTGCGCCCGACGCAGGCGTCCGGATTGCAGAGCGCCTCCCGACTACAACGCACGTCGATATCCCGATGCGCCAACTGGTGTCGGGCGATTTGATCGCGCTCTCCGCAGGCGACATGATTCCGGCCGACTGTCGTGTGCTCGCCGCCCGCGACCTGTTCATCGCCCAGGCAGCCTTGACCGGCGAATCCCTGCCGGTGGAAAAATTTGTCGACTGCCGCGACGCTCCCGACGGTCACGCCAGCGCGCCGCTCGAGCAGAGCAACCTCGTGTTCATGGGCACCAACGTGGTCTCGGGTTCGGCTACCGCATTGGTGGTGGCAACCGGCCGCCGCACCTACTTCGGCACCCTCGCCTCCAAAGCCACTGCAGTGGCCACTACGCCCAACGCATTTCAGACCGGCGTCAACAGCGTGAGCTGGCTGCTGATTCGTTTCGCCCTGGTGATGGTGCCGATCGTGCTGCTGGTCAACGGCTTCACAAAAGGTGACTGGATGGAAGCCGTGCTGTTCGCGCTTTCGGTGGCGGTGGGGCTGACCCCCGAGATGCTGCCGATGATCGTGACCACGACCCTGGCCAAGGGTGCGGTGCTGCTGTCGCGCAAGAAGGTGGTGGTCAAGCGACTCGATGCGATCCAGAATTTCGGGGCGATGGATCTGCTGTGCACCGACAAGACCGGCACCCTGACCCAGGACAAGATTGCGGTGGCGCGCAATGACGACGTGTTCGGCCAGCCGTCAAGCGAAGTGTTGAATTTCGCCTTTCTCAATAGTTATTACCAGACCGGGCTCAAAAACCTGCTCGACCGCGCCGTGCTTGAACACGTCGAATTGGCCACAGAGCTCAAGCTCAAGGAGGACTACCGCAAGATCGACGAGATCCCGTTTGACTTCGAGCGCCGGCGCATGTCAGTGGTGGTGGCCGAACGCAATGATCACCACGAGCTCATCTGCAAGGGGGCGGTCGAAGAGATGTTGACGGTGTGCACCCACGTGCGCACCGGCGGCGGCACTGCCGCGCAGACGGCGCCGCTGGACGCAGCGATGCTGGTTCGTGTGCAACAGGTGACGCACGCGCTCAATGAAGAGGGGCTGCGCGTGGTGGCCGTTGCCATGAAGGAGTTGCCGCCGGCCCAGACCACCTACTCGGTCAACGATGAGGCCGGGCTCACGCTGATCGGCTACATCGCCTTCCTCGATCCGCCCAAAGACTCCGCTGCACCGGCACTCAAGGCGCTGGCGGCGCACGGCGTAAGCGTCAAGGTGCTCACCGGCGACAACGAGCTCGTCACCCTGCGCGTGTGCCGGCAGGTTGGCTTGCCCGCCGACAACGCGTTGCTCGGCGCGCAGGTCGAGGCCATGAGCGACGCCGCGCTGGCGCTCGCGGTCGAGCAACACCAGATCTTCGCCAAGCTCACGCCCCTGCACAAGGAGCGCATCGTGCATGCGCTGCGCGCCAACGGGCATGTGGTCGGTTTCATGGGCGACGGCATCAACGATGCGCCGGCGCTGCGCGCGGCCGACATCGGCATCTCGGTCGACTCGGCGGTGGACATCGCCAAGGAGGCGGCCGACATCATCCTGCTCGAAAAGAGCCTGATGGTGCTCGACGACGGCGTGATCGAGGGCCGCACCACCTTTTGCAACATGCTCAAGTACATCCGTATGACCGCCAGCTCCAACTTCGGCAATGTGTTTTCGGTGCTGGTGGCGAGCGCTTTCCTGCCGTTCCTGCCGATGCTGCCACTGCAACTGCTGGTGCAGAACCTGCTCTACGACATCGCGCAGACAGGCATCCCGTTCGACAACGTCGATGCGGAACTGGTGGCCAAGCCGCTCAAGTGGAACCCGGACGACATCGGCCACTTCATGCTGTTCTTCGGCCCGATCAGTTCGCTGTTCGACATGGGCACTTTCGCGCTCATGTGGTGGGTGTTCGGCGCGAACAGCGCAGCGCAGCAGGGCCTGTTCCAGTCGGGCTGGTTCGTCGTCGGACTGCTCACGCAGACCCTGGTGGTACACATGATCCGCACGCCCAAGCTGCCCTTCATCGAAAGCCGTGCCGCCGCGCCGCTGATGGCGATGACACTGGTGATCATGGCGGCCGGGATTTTCCTGCCCATGGGGCCGCTGGCCGCTTACTTCAAATTGCAGCCCTTGCCGGTCGCGTATTTCGCCTGGCTTGCCGGCATATTGCTTGGTTACTGTGTGCTGGTCACGCTGATGAAGCGCTTCTATATCCGGCGCTTTGGCTGGCAGTAGGCGGGCTAGGCACGCGAAGGCTGTTGCGTGCGCGCGCCGCGACACTGTGGCGGGCGATGGTAACCCCTGTCCTGCCCTGTTTCTATGGTGGATAGTGCATGGCCGATGCGGCCCTTGCCGGTCCGGTGCCCGCAACTCGTTGTAGCCCTCCCACTTGATCCGGCCCGCTGCCTCAGCCGCGCTCCGCCCGATGCGTGGCACGGCGTTGTCTCCGCGTTGCAGAAGGTTCGTCCGGAAGCATCCGCCTCAGAACAGGGCCACGTGTACCCTTACACCCCTGATGCGGCGCGCTGGCGCGCCAGCGTCAGAAGTGGCGGCTTGCCGATCGACGCCAGTCTTGCCAGGGCTGCCTGCCTCGCCAATTTGGCCAACAGGGCCTCCGCAGCAGGCTCGGAAGACGCGGGATTTTGACCGGTAATGAGCAGCCCGTCGCTTAATACGTGGGGCTGCCAATCGGCTGCCTTGAAGTAGCGAGCACCGCTCTTTCTGAGCATGTCCTCGACCCGAAAGGGGACCACCTCGGAAAGCCCGGTCGCGGCTTCCTCGTTGTTGGTGAACCCGGTGACCGACCTGCCCTGCACCACCGGGGCCCCGTCGGTGCGCCTTACGTGGCGCAGCACACCGGGCGCGTGACAAACCGCAGCGACCGGGCTGTCTTGCGCGAGCATCGCTTCAATCAGGGTGATGGAGTCGGCATCTTCAGCCAGATCCCACAGCGGGCCGTGACCGCCGGGATAAAACACCGCGTCAAAGTCGGCAGCCCGCACATCGTGCAGGAGCACGGTGTGCGCCAGCGCGTGGTGTGCTGCAGGGTCTGCATGAAATCGGCGCGTGGCATCAGTCTGTGCAATCGGCGCATCGCTGTTGGGGTCGATCGGCGGCTGACCGCCCAGTGGCGAAGCGAGCGTGACCGCAGCACCGGCGTCGGTGAACACATAGTAGGGTGCGGCGAATTCTTCGAGCCAGAAGCCGGTCTTCTTCCCGGTACTGCCAAGCTTGTCGTGCGAGGTCAGGACCATCAATAGGTTCATGCCGGCGCCCGATCCGGCTGGGTGGGATCGGGTCAATGGCTCGGGACGCGAGTCCAAAACGGTTTTGCGGTTGACAGATTTGGTTGTGAGCATGGTGCTGGCCTTGAAGAAAATGCTTGCAATGGGCAAACGGCGGGTAAACAGCGCGCAAAAAACGGGCGAACAGCAGGTTGGGCCGGCGCGATTGAGTCAGGAAAGTGGCGTCCTCATGCTCGGCCAATCCCAAACGGGCGGCTTGCCGCCGGGGTAAAACACTGCATCGAAATCACCGGTGGCAAGTTCACCGAGTGCGCGCGTGCCGGCCAACGCCGCCTGCGCCAAGGGATCCGTTGTGAAGCGCCGGACTGCGCGGGTGACGGGTGCAGGTGCCTCGCCCGCCCTGTTGAGCAATGGTTCCGTGCCTGCGGAGCAAGCGAGCGTGACTGCTGCACCGGCGTCCTTGAGCGCGTAATAGGGTGCGGCAAATTCTTCGATGCGCGAGGCCGCCGTGCCATCAGCAGCGCCGGGATTGCCGGGCGAGGTCAACACCATCAGTATTTTCATGCTGGCTCCGGCTGCGGGTCTGGAACGATCACTGGAAGCACCTAGCGTGCGCGCATCGCTCCGTCAATTCGGTGCGCTGGCCCGCTTACGGCAATACTTCGTGTGCTGCGCAGACCACGCCTGGTACAGGCCAGGCGAGACTGCAACCAGTTGCAGAACCTGGCGCATTGCAATTTACCGGTCTGGCTAAGCGGTTTCCCAGGTCTTCGAGCCTGCCAGGACGGAACGGGCCTGCGCTACGTCGTCTGTACTGCCATGCACCATCAGCACGAACTTGTCCGCCTTGAGTGCAGTCTCGTAGCGGATCACTTCGTCTTTGGGAACCCCGATCGAGGTCAGTGCCGCGCCCAATGCCGACAAGCCGCCGACCACCACCGCGCCTTCAAGGACACCGACGAGCGAGGCCACCAGCGGCCCGGCCATCGCCATCAAACCAATTCCGGGTACCACGAATATTGCCGGGCCGAGCAGCAGGCCCCACAGTCCGCCCCAGAACGCACCGACGCCGCCCCAGCTCTTGATGCGATCGTTGGCCGTGTAAAACCCGACCGGATGTTCTTCACTGTGATATCCCTTGCCTACCAGCGACAGCTTCTTCACATCAAAGCCGGAGCGGCTCAGCAAGCGGATCGCCTCCTCGGCCTCGACGTGCGTGTTGTAGACGTAGACGGATGCTTGATCATGTTCCATGGAATTTCCTCGCAATTGGTTAACGGATTGATGGGCTGAAGGGTTGATTGGTGAATTGGTTGACGCAGGAGCGCCACGCACGTACTGGGCAGCAGGGCGTCCCGCCAATGCATCGTTAACGGATTGCGATGTTGTTGATCACGTGGCGGTCTTCATGGTCGTGGTTCCAATGTGGCAGGGGAGGCCGAGTGTGCGGTGATTGACCAGGCCCTTCTGTACGCCAACGTACCGAGCCGCAGCGCAAGCGCTTCGGCTCCCGTTTCACGTCAAGCCATGTCGCCAAGAATGGCTCCAGGAGCCGATGTTCTGCCACAACCAGCCTGAAACGCGCTTCCAGAGCCAGTCTTCGCAACACTGATCCGGTGATTTGGGGCCACGCTCACGTGGGCACGACGCCGGAACGGCGCCCGCGCTTACGTGCCTGGATCCGCCAAAAGTGCATCCGCTTCCTTGCGTTCATCGAGCGTGGCGCGCACCAGATCCGGGTCCATCGGGCGGATCAGCGCCGCTGCATCCGCATCCGGCCGGTTTTTGACATTGGGCAAGTCACGCCGCAGTTCTTCGAGCAACTCGATCACCTTGGCCGCCTTCTGCTCCGTCAACAGCATGACCTTGAGGTCCAGATGTGCGCGCAGTTCCGCGAGCTTGCCGAGCCGGTTCTGCGTGATCAGGACGGCAGTTGTAGTGAGCAACGAGCCGAGCGCGACGATGCCTTGCAGCGCGAAATAGGGCGCCGGGTCAAATTCTGCCAATCCATTTGCGTGAAGCAGCTCGCTGCTCAGCATCCACAGAGAAACGAACAGCAGGATGATGCCGAAAAATACCGGCTGCCCGATGAAATGGCTGATCTGTTCCAGAATGCGCTGCGAACGGCTGATCCTGTCCTCTTCATGCCTGTGGAACGCCAGCACCGCCTCGATGTTCTGGCTGATCTGGTCCAATCCAGCATCGCTTGGGGAAGGATCGGGAATCACGAAGCGCCAAGCTCCCCGCACGTGCGGGCCGAACTCTCGATAGTGTCTTGTGCAATCAATGCGTCCTGCCTGGCGTGGGTGCCTGCAAGCCGGTGAAGGCGTCCTGCGACGTGGTGGCGGTATGTGTTCATGCGATTGCTCCTGGCGGCACCTTGGGCAAGGTGAATGCAGATGATGATGGGGGCCGCCGTGTGAGGTGTCCGTGCGTCGCCGTACCGACCTTTTCATTGCCCGGCATGCGCCAGCACCACATCTGCCCGCTTACCGGCAGGAAAGTTTCACTGGCCGGATGTCATGGTGCGTGACGAAAAAAAACCTCCGGAAATGGAAGTATCCGGAGGTTTCGAAACCGCCAAGAAAATCGGGGGAGAAATATTTGGCGGGAGGAGAGGCATGGATTGTCCCGCTTCAATCCCGGCGACACTGTTCGCTATCACACATAAGGCGGGAATTGCTTGTCAGCCCTCGCTGCACGCACGTGCGGAATGAAGCTTGACCGGAAGGCTTTGATGCCGCGTAGCGTGCAGGAACCAATACTCGCAAATCGCCGTGTCGGGCCCGATAGCATCAACAGCCCGCGCGGCGGGGAGCGGCACAGCGCTGGACCGCGTATCGACGGCTGTCTGCGCTGCCGGTGCTACGGCAGGAGCAACAAAACCAGTACTGCAACCCGCGCCCAGAAATAGCGTTCCGGCTGCCACCAGCGTTTTCATAGCCTCCCCATCTCCCGTCCGGGCGCGCTTCAGGTTCGCCTGATTGCGCCCCAGTAAGCCATCCCCCGATCAGGGGGTCATGTCTGCGAGCAGCGACGCCAGATCGTCTGCATGCTCTTCTTCGCTCGCGAGGATTTGCTTGAGCATGTGCTGCGTGGTCGGATCGTTCCCGGCCAGGTAGGCGATCATTTCACGATAGCTCTCGATCGCAATGCGCTCGGCGATCAGGTCTTCCTTGATCATGGCGCCCAGCGAATCACCTTCGATGTATTCGGCGTGGCTGCGTGCGGCGAGGCCGTCCGGTGAAAAATTGGGTTCGCCACCGAGTTCGACAATGCGCTTGGCGAGCATATCGGCATGAGCCATTTCCTCGTTGGCATGCTCGAGGAACTCCGCCTTGACCGGGTCGGAATGGATGCCCTTGGCCATGAAGTAGTGACGTTTGTAGCGCAACACGCAAACGAGTTCGGTGGCCAGCGCGCCGTTGAGCAGCGTGATGACAGTGTCGCGGTCGGCGGCGTAGCCCTTGGTGACCGCACCCGCCTCAATATTTTGCCGGGCGCGTTTGCGCAGCGACGGAATATCGGACAGTACGGCGGCATTGCCGACGGCGACCTTGTTTTCTGCTTGTTTCATGTTCGACCTTTCGGTGTCGGTTTGCGAGGCGAGGAGATGTCCCCCCTCCGCTTCCCATAATTGCTGGGGGATGATGTCGAAAAGTCTGGAACGGCGCCCTGATTCTTCCATTTGGTCACGGTGCAGCTCGTGTAGCGGGTGAATCCATGGCGACTCTCCAAAACCGGTCAGTGCACAGCTTATGACCGGGTACGCGCAGAGTCTGTGCGCTGCCGTACTGAGCGGTATGCCTGGTTCGCACGCAAGCGCGGTGCGGGGCGCTTGCGTGCGCTGTGGTACAGACCGTTCCGAATTGGGTACGGATAATCCGTGCTGGCAGTACGCAGTAGAGCGGGCTGCCGATCCCCCCACGATTGGAGATGACCATGCATTCGATACCACGTATTTTTCTATTCGCCGCCGCAGTGCTGTTGCTGGCTGCCGCAATCGAGCCGGTGCGCGCAGAAGCCGTGTGGCAGCAGCGCACGCCGGAACAGGACGACCGCATCGTCGCGCGCACCGCCATCCCCGACCTGACGCCGCAACAGCGCTACCAGACTGCGGTGAGCGAAGCCAATGGCGGACTCAAGCTCAATCTGGGCGCCTGCAAGGACCTGGCTACGAGCGAACGCGGTGCCTGTGCGCAACAGGCACAGGCGCTGTATCGGCAGGACATGGTCAACGCACGCGCCGCCCTGCGCGCAAGGTAGGCGCCGGTTCCGCTGCGCGCAGCGGTACTTGCTGCCGGTTCCGTCGCAAGCGACGTTCCGACGACGGCGCCCTACGCGTAGCGGCGCAAGCGCTGCGAGAATTGCGCAAGGGCATTGATGCCGCTTGCTTCAGCGCGCAGGCACCAGGCCTGCAACTGCTGCGCCAATTGGGTGGTGGAGGCGTTCGAGCGGTCCCACAGGGCAGCCAATTCGCCACGCAGCTGGTGCACCGTGCGCAACGTGACCGAAGTCGACAGCATTTCGACCAGGCGCACGCGTTCCGCATCTGTCGAAGGCATCTCATTCAAATGCAGCCAGCGCTGAAAATTGCGGCGGTCTCGCGCGTCGCGCAACACCAGATGCTGCCGGGATCCGAGTTCGGCGGCGCTGATGGGACGCACGGCGTCGGCATAGGCCGCGAGCACCTCGTAACGCCGGGCAATCACGGCTTGCAATGCCGCCTCGTCCACTTCGGACCTTGGCGCGTCCGGACGCAACGCCGGTGCGGCCGGTGCAATGCGCTTGACCTGCGCCAGCCCGAGCATTTCGAACAGCCGGATGTACATCCAGCCGATATCGAATTCGTACCACTTGTTGGACAGCCTGGCCGAGGTCGGATAGGCGTGATGGTTGTTGTGCAACTCTTCGCCGCCAATCAGGATGCCCCAGGGGAAAAGATTGGTGCTCGCATCCGCCACTGGCCAGCTGCGATACCCGTAAAAATGGCCGGCGCCGTTGATCACGCCGGCGGCCCAGAACGGTATCCAGACGATCTGCGCCACCAGGATCAGCGCGCCCGGCACGATGCCGAACAGGATCACGTCGATAAGGCCCATTATGGTGAGGCCGAGCAGCACGTAACGCGAATACAGGTGACGCTCAAGCCAGTCATCCGGCGTGCCATGGCCGTAGCGCTCGATGGTGGCACGGTTTTTAGACTCGGTAACATAAAGCAGCACGCCGCCCCAAAGCACGCGCTTGATGCCCAGTACTTGAGGGCTGTGCGGATCGTCCGCGGTTTCGCACTTGGCGTGGTGCTTGCGATGGATCGCGACCCATTCGCGCGTCGCCATGCCGGTCGTCAACCACAACCAGAGCCGGAAGAAATGACTCAGCGCCGGGCCCAGCGTCAGCGCGCGGTGCGTCTGGCAGCGATGCAGGAATACCGTGACGCCGACGATGGTGACGTGAGTCAGCGCCAGTGCGGCCGCGATGTATCCCCACCACGGCCAATCGAATACTCCCGCAAAGAGCCAGGCATCCGGACCCGTCACGATGAACTCCAAGGCAGCGCCAACGCAGCGCCAGGGAGAGAATGTACAGTGATCACGAAATCTGCGCCGGCACAGGCGATGCCCACGGGCATGGAGCCCGCCAAAGGCGCAAGCGCCTGCTGCAGGTGAACGTTGCGATCCGCCTATTTGAGGCGCATGTCATCCTTGACCGACTTCACACCATTGACCGTGCCGGCAACCGAAACGGCCTTCGCGATGTTTTCCGAGGTGCTGACGAAGCCGCTCAACTGCACGCGGCCTCTGAAGGTTTCCACGTTGATCTCGTGCGACTTTAGGGTCGGTTCGTTGAAAATCGCCGCCTTGACCTTGGTGGTGATCACGGTGTCGTCAACGTATTCGCCCGTACCTTCACGGGTTGCAGTAGGGGCGCAACCGAGCATGGTGGCCAGTGTGGCCGCGATGATCAGGGCGGAAGTGCGTTTGAATGCGTTCATTGCTATTACTCCAGGTGGGTATTGTGTGTTACTTCAAGGACCGGCGCATCTTGTGCGGCAACAAGATGCCGCACAAGAGCGCCGGAAAATGATTGGCGGGACTGCGTGGCCGTTGTGCAACCAAGACGTTTTGCCGCCAGTCAATGCAGACTACCTCGCCGTAGCCGGGGGCTCTGTTCGCTATCGCACGTAGTGTGAAAAAGGCGGCAACACGCGTTGCCGCATCTGTCATTGACGGTGAAGCGGGCAGGGCGAAAGGCGCCCTCGGTCGCGCCTTGAAGTGCAAGCGCATGCAGTGCGCATGGGTGCTACTGGCGAGCAGCCCGCAAAGTGTTTGCTGGAGCGGCTCTTGGGCCTATTGTTTGTCGAGCCTGAATTTGGCGAACGACCCCGGCGCATCTTCGAGCGCCTTCAGCTTGCCGCCTTTGAGTGCGTTACCCGGCACGCGCGCCGGCACGGGTTTCTCCTTGTTGTGCGACTTGATCCACTTGTCCCAGTCATTCCACCAGGAGCCATCCTGCTTGGTGGCGTTCTTGAGCCAGTCCTGTGCATCGTCCACCAGACTGGGGTTGGTCCAGTAGCCATACTTGTTCGCGGCGGGCGGGTTGACGATCCCTGCGATATGTCCTGACCCGCCGAGCACAAATTTGCCCTTGAGCAATTTCGCACCGGTGTAGGTCGTGGCCCACGGCGCGATGTGGTCTTCTACCGTCGAGATGAAGTAGGTCGGTGCCTTCACTTTCGAGAGGTCAATAGGCGTGCCGTTGAGATTGATGCCGCCGGGCTCGACCAGCTTGTTCTTGATGTACATCTCGCGCAGGTAGTACAGATGCATCGCCATCGGCATGCGTGTCGCGTCCGAGTTCCAGTAGAGCAGGTCGAACGGGAACGGGTCCTTGCCGAGCAGGTAGTTGTGTACGTAGAACGACCACACCAGATCGTTGGCGCGCAGCATGTTGAAGGTGCCGGCCATCTCGGCGCCTTCCATGTAGCCGCCGCGTTTTTTCATGCGTGCTTCGAGCGCGGTGACCTGTTCTTCATCGACGTAAACACCGAGATCGCCCGGCTGGGCGAAGTCGATCAGACTGGTGAAGAAGGTCGCGCTGTTGATGCGGTGATCCTTTTTCGCGGTGAGGTGGCCAAGTGTGCAGGCGAGCAGCGTGCCCCCTAAGCAATAGCCGATCGCGTTGATCTCCTTCTCGCCGGTGGCTTTGGCTATCGCCTCCATCGCCGCCAGCGGGCCTTCTCGCAAATAGTCGTCGAAGGTCTTGCTGCCGAGCTTGGCATCCGGGTTGACCCACGAAATGACGAACACCGTGTGGCCCTGATCGACCGCCCATTTGATGAAGGAATTCTTCGGCTGCAGGTCGAGGATGTAGTACTTGTTGATCCACGGCGGGATGATCAGCAAGGGCCGCTGCAATACTGTCTTGGTCGAAGGCTGGTATTGCAGCAACTGCATCAGGTCGTTCTGGAACACCACTTTGCCGGGGGTGGACGCAACGTTTTTGCCCATCTCGAAGGCATCGGTGTCGGTCATCGCGATGCGCAGGCCGCCCTGGCCTTTCTCGATGTCGCGCAGCATGTTCTGCAGGCCCTTGACGAGGTTCTCGCCGCCGCTGTCAGCGGTGGCCTTTAACACCTGCGGGTTGGTCAGGGCGAAGTTGGAGGGCGACACTGCATCGACGATCTGGCGCGTGTAGTAGAGCGCCTTGGCGCGCGTCTGCGGCGAGATGCCATCGACCTTGGCGACCGCGTTCTTCATGTGCTCGGCAGTGAGCGAGTAGGAGCGCGACAGAAAATCAAACCAGGGATTGGCCTGCCAGGCTTCATCCGCAAAGCGCCGGTCTTTGAGCGGTTCGAGTTTCGGCCCCTGGCCCGAGAGCGAAGCCATGTACTGCTGCCACAGCGTGCCGAAATCGGCCGCGTACTTTGCTTGCGCCTCGACCATCAATGATGGGTCGGCCATCATCTTCTGCACCACTTCGCCAAAAGCTTTTTGCACGCCGAATTCGTCCTTCATTGACGACTCCAGATCGGCGGCTTGTTTCTCCATCACCTGCGGTGCGAGTGCAGCGATGCGGCGCGTGACGTCTTCAACACCAGCCGCCAATGCGGCAGCGTTGATGTCCGTGAATGGCTTGGATGAATCGTTCATGGTATGCCTCATGTGGAGTTTTCTGGCGACAAGAGTAGCATCACCGTCTTCGGCATCCAAACGCATTATCAGTACGGAGGTGGCCATGCACTCCTTTTCGTTCCGATGTGCGTCCCGATGTGCGTCCCGATGTGCAGCTCCGGGTGCATCCCAGAGTGCGTACCAGGCTGCGTTGCGCCTGATGCTGGCCTTGCCAGCCCTGATCGGCTGCGCACTTCTCTTCGGACTGCCAGCGAGTATCCAGGCGCAGCCGGTGCCGCAACCGGTGTGGGCTGGCGCTGGCGTGCCGGTGCCGCCGGGCGTGCCTCTGTTGGTGGGCGGCAGCGCCAGCGGCCAGCCGGTCGGCGTGTGCCGCATCGTATTGCAGGGTGGCACCTACACCGGGCGGCTCGACGGCGGCCGCTGCCTGATTGGCGACACCGCTGCGGCGCGCGAGGCGGAGTCCGCCACCATGCAGTTGCTGTATGCCTATCCGCAGCAAGTGCGCTGGCAGGCCGCGGCCGGTGGCGTGGTGCCGGCTGGGGCGTTTGCCGGTGGTCTGGATCGCGCCAACCGGCCGCTCGCGGTGTGCCGCGGCAGCCATCAGGGCGCTGTGCTCCCCGGCAACGTCCTGACCAATCACACCCCTGATCTCTACGGCAGGGGCAATGTGTTCGGCAATGGCTGCCGCATCGGGGCCGGCGGCCAGGGCATCACGGTGGCGCAATACGAGGTCTTGATTCCGGTGGCCGGTTCGACCACGCAGCCGGCAGAGACTACCAGCGCGTCGCTGCGCTTTGCCATTGAAGGCGGCTCGTTTGGCACCGCCAACAATACCAACCGGCACCTGGGCGGTACCAAAGACGTATTTCTCAAGGGGATTGCACCGTACCTGAAAGCGGCGAGCGGCAACACGCTTGTGCTGGAGCTGCCGGCCGATCTGGATCGCGTATTCGGTGTGCCGCCGGCGATGGCACCACTGCCCCATTACATCGAAGTCGAGATCCGTGACCTCACAGCCAATCGCACTGCGACCCTGCGCCAGCTCGACGGCAATGTGCTGCGTTTTCCCGGCGTGTGCGGCACCGACTTTCATCCGGCCACGGGCTCGTGCAGCACGTCGATTTGGGTGACGCCATCCACCCAGACCAGCTCCACCCAAGGCAGCAGCTCGACCCAGGGGCAGACCTCTGCGCCGCCACCGGGGCCGCAATGGATGCCGGCGCAATTGGGCCGGCCGGTAACTGGGGTAATCCCCCTGCCGGCCGGGCGCGGTGCTGGCGGCAGCCCGCAAGCCCTATGCAGGTTTACCGACAGCGGCACGACTTATGTAGGATTTCTGGAAGGCCAGGGCTGCAATGCGGTGCCGGGCACCCGTCGCAACGTGCAGTACGAAGTGCTCGATGCCGGGCAGGCCGTGCTCAACTGGGCCACCTCGTGCAGCGGCGCGCCAGTCGCCAACCTGCTCAACGTCGACGCCGACCTGAAAAAGAATCTGATCGCATGCCGCGTCACCGGCACCGATGGCAGCGTCCAGGCCGGCATGCTCAACCCGGCCGGTGCGCCCAATGCGGGCTACTGTGCCTATGCCAGCAGCAGTGGTGCAGCCCGCGACGACTACCGCTATGAAGTGCTGATTCGCGGCCCCGCCCCGCCCCCTGACCGCAATCTCGCCTGCGCACCACCGCCAAGACCGGCCCCATCGCCGGCTGAGCTGGCCGCGGCCGCCGCTGCCCAAGCCGCCGCCCAGGCCGCAGCAGCGCAAGCTGCTGCCGATGCGGCTGCGCAAGCAGCGAAGGGCAAAAGCGCGGCGGAGCAGGCCGGGGACCTGGCCGCCGCGCAGGTAACGTCCACCGCCCCGCATTGGGTGGCGGCCGAAGCCAACGCGCGCCTGCCGCAAGGGGCCATGGTGGCCGGCGGCACCACCGGCGGTGCGCTGCTGTATGCGTGCCGCGCCCAGCATCAGGGCGGCATCCACCCGGGCGGCGTGCTGGCCGGCGGACTTTGCATCATCGGCACCGCCGCCTGGAATACCACCAACAATAGCGTCACCAACGTCGGCGTGGCCGCCGTCGAGCGCTACGAGGTGCTGGTGGGCAGCCCGCAGCACATGCAGGCAGTGATCCCCACATCGGGCACGCGCATCGACTTCGACACCCATGTCGGCGGCGAACACCGGGTGACGCTGCCCGGCCAATCCGCCACCGTGCGCCTGCCGCTCGCGATTTGCCTCGCGCCATATCAGGGACGCAGCGTGGCACCGGGCAAATTGCTCGGCGACAAATGTGTGATGGCGGTCAACCATCAGGGCAGTGCGCAGGGCGTGCTGGCAGTTGCGCCCGGCTATCAGCTCTATGTGTTGTCGGCCAGCGGCCAGACGGCGGCGGCGGCCGATGCGAAAAACCGCGCCACCGCACGCCAGAGCGCGATCGACAACGCCCTCAAGGCACAGGCAATGGCGGGTTGGCCTGCCACCCGGCAAGGTGCTGATCCCTCTGGGCTGTCCTGGGTCAAGGCCTCAAAGGGCAGCATCCCGCCCGGTGCCTTTCCTGGCGGCACTGTCGACAACGCGGCGATTGCCATCTGCCGCGTCGGCCCCTTCGAGCGGCGCACCGGGTTATTTCTCGGCTGGGTCGATGTGCGCAATCAGCGCTGCCGTTACGGCAAGGACAACGGCATGGGCAGCAACGCGATTGACGAGCTGTGGTCGGCTGACTACGAGGTGCTGGTGGCAGCGCCGCAGGCCTTGCTGCGCGCCGGCGGGCGCGTGCCGCTCAGTGCCGGGGTGGCGCAGCCGCCCGACTACTTTTATGCGCCGGGCAAGACCGATGTCTCGGCCAGCACGCAGGTCAGTTGGCCGCTGGTGATCTGCATTGCCGCCACGACCCATCGCACCACCGGCCTCAAGGGCAGTTTCCCCGGCTATCTGGTGCCCACCGGCTGCCGCCTCGGCCTGGGGCCTGATGTGGCGCAATACGACGCGCTCTACGCCTACCCGGAAGCCGGGGGCAGCCTGACCACCACGACGATCAACCTCAATGTCCCGCTCTCGACCGCGCCTTCGTCCAGACCGTCTTCGGCGAAGTGGGTGGCATTGGGTTCGGGGCAGGCGACTCCCAACGATGCCCTCGTTGGTGTCAGCAGCACGCACGACGTGCGTGCCGCCTGCCGTGTTGTCGAAGGCGGCACCACCTATCTGGGCTGGGCCGACAACGGCACGGCGTGCCGCATCGCCAGAGGCAATCAGGATGTACCGGTCACGCGCTTTGAAGTCCTCACCGGCAAGCCGGGTGATTTTCAGTGGGTCAGCTCAAAGAACATTCCCGCCGCCAGCGGCCAGCAGGTGGCGACACCGGCCGAGTTTTTGTCCACCACTGCCTCCAGCGGCCCGCCGCAGGCGCTGTGCCGCGCCCTCGTGCGCGGCGCGAGTTATCCGGGCTATTTGATTGCGGGCGGCTGCCGCGTGGCACCGGGTGGCGCGCCCGAGACCGGCCCCAATTTCGATGTGCTCACCGTCGGCCAACCCTATGTGCCCGGCATGCTCGAATGCGGGCCGCCCGGGCAGGTGAAAGTCAATTCGGGCGATCACAGCTTTTGCTGGAAAGACTCGTACACGCGCGGTGCCGGTGCGCCGCCCAAGGTGTGCCAGGCGGGGCAGGAACGGGTTGGCTTGTTCTGCTACGACGCCTGCCCGGCCGGCACCGCGCGCTTCGGCTTTGATTGCCACTCGGTCTGCCCCTACGGCATGCGCGACGACGGCCTGTTCTGCCGTGCCGCCGAGTATGGGCGCGGCTTTGGCTTTGTCTCGGATGCGGCCTGCAAACGCTCCAACCCGCCCTATGGCTGCGAAAAGTACGGGCTGTTGTTCTACCCGGCTTGCGCACCCGGCTATGACAATTTCGGTTCCAACATCTGCCGGCCCAAAGTACCCGACTGCAGCGCACTCAATCTGAACAGCGGCATTGATCTTTCGTGTGCCAAAAAAGTGGCCATCGGCAATCCCAGGACCGCCACGTGTGATGCGAACCAGGACCGCAACGCCGGCCTGTGCTATCCCAAATGCGACCCCGGCTTCACGGGGGTGGGGCCGGTGTGCTGGGGCCGCGCGCCGGTGGGCTGGGTGTCCTGCGGCATGGGTGCGGCCAAAGACGATCAGACCTGCGGCATGGCGCTGGGCAACCAGATTTTTTCGGTCACCAAGGCGGTCCACACCTACATGACGGCGGCGATCACCTTCGGCACCTCGGCAGTGCTGGTCGATGTCGCCGAGCGCGGCGTTGATTTCACCGGGCGCGTCAATCCGCTCTCGAAAATGGCCAAGCTCAAGGAGCAGCTCAGTCACGTGCGCCAGGTGGTGACCACGGTGGGCGGCAAGGCCTTCGGTTCATCGACTCTCGCCAACAACACCATCAAGGCGATGGATGTCGACATCAACACCGACGAAGACATCGCCCGCCTGACCCTGAATCTGGCGAGCCTGATGGACCCCACCGGGCTGGCGTCTCCGGCGCTGTCGGTGGCCGCCGCCTACACCTACCCCAAATGCAGCAAGTACGGCCTCGACTGCCAGCCGCCGCGTGTCGAGGCCGAAGACATGGTGCGATCCACCCCGACCCAGTTTCCAGGCACCACCGGCTGGATCACCTGGGTGGCTCCGCGTGACCCGGTGCTGCTGCGTGGGGCCACGCCGGTGAGCTACGGCAAAGATGAACGCGGCAATCCGCTCAAAGTGTGCCGCGTGCATCCGGCCGAAACCAAATTTGCCGGCATCACCGGATACATTCGCCGCGCGCGTCAGGACAGCACCGGCGTGGAGGTCTGCACCATCATTGACGAATCATTCACGCGCACCCAGAACCCCTTCATCCCGCCCGCGACACAGGTGGTCGAACACCGCAACTATGAACTCCTGGTCAACAATGGCGGGCAACTCAGGCTGGCGGACTGGAGTGGTTCCGGCACGAACCTGCCCGCCAATGCTGTCGGTGGTGCGACGCCGCTGTGCGTAAGCCTGCCGGGCGCGGGGCAGGTCAGCACGCCGCGAACGGCCGGTGTGTATATCGGCACCACGCTGTCATTCGACGGCGGCCCAGTCGGTTGCGCGTATGTGGGGCCATATGTGGTCTCGGGCCGGCAACGCTATCCCGCCGGGGAAAACAACGGTGATCTGGGTCATGGCTACATCTATACCGATGCCAAATTCCAGATTCTGGTGCAGGAGAATTTTTAGACATGGGGTTTATCACGCGAGCGGTGTCTGCGCTGGCACTGTCACTGCTGGCAGGTTCATTGCCGGGTCGCGCGGCAGAACCAGGACCGGGCAACGCCGATCTCGATACCCTGATCCAGCGCATGGAGGAATCGGGCGCCCTCGATGCCGCGCTCGAGCGCGCCTTGCGGCGCCTGGTCGAGCGCCAGAAGCAGGCGCAGCAACAGCAGCAGGACGCGCAACAACAGCAGCGCATCGCCGCCGCACAAAACGCACGCAAGGTAGACGCCCGGCGTGACCGGATTCACGGCAACCCGCAAGCGGCAGTCAGCCTGATCGTCTACACCGATCTTGAGTGTCCGTACTGCAAGCGCTTCGCCGGCACGCCGGAGCAGGCGATTACCAAATTTGACGGCAAAGCCAATGTCGTGCTGCGCCACTTTCCGCTCGAGAGCCACGGTGACATGGCACTGCGCGGCGCGCGCTATGCCGAATGCGCCGGGCGGCAGGCCGGGGCAAAGGGTTTCTATCTGTTCGTCAATAGCTGGTTCCGGCATACCGCGACCAACGGTCAGGGGCCGGAGGGTGGCACGGCACGCGTGCGCGATCTTGCGCGCAGCGCTGGGGTGAAGGACATGTCAGCCCTCGACAAATGCGTCGCTGACCCGCAGGTGGCGCGCCTCGTTGCCGAGGACCTCAGCGACGGCAACCAGAGCGGCATCAATGGCACGCCCGGGGTGATCGTGCGCAACAACCAGAGCGGTCAGTCCCTGCCGCTGTCTGGCGCAGTGCCCGCCGAAGTGCTTGAACAGTTCATCGGCCAGGCCTTGTCCAAGTGAGGCAAGGTCCAACCCCGGCCCTGGTCAAACCAGGGCCGTGACCGGAGAGCCGGCACTACCTGAGGCGATGACCCGAGAGCCGCTACCACCAAGGATTTCAGGAACGAACTCTGGAAGAACCGCTCCCACCAATGGTTTCCGGAGAATCGCTCCTGATTTCAACCCTTGCACTCCGGCAGGGATTCGAGCTCGGTCATGATCTGGTCGTATTTCGCGCCGGCCGCCGCCACCGAGTAAAGCGTCTTTAACTCGTCCGCCACCTGTGCAATGGTGTTGCTTTTTCCCGCCTTGGTCGCGGCCTTGGCCTCGGCACTCAAGCCACTGGTGAGAATGGTTTTTGCCGCGGTGAGTGCCAGCGCGCCGACCCCTTCGCACGCTCCCTTCGACGGCCACGCGTGGCTCGCGGCGCCGGGGGTAAAGAACTTCTTCATCACACCCTTGGACTCGGCGGCCGAAAAACAGGCAATCGCTTTTTGCACGTCGGTCACCACCACCTTGCCGACCGCACACATTTGAAGCCCGAGGGCACCGAAGGTCACCGTGGCGGCACCCACGATCAGACACTGCTCGGTTTTGGCTTCGTTAAATATCCGCGTGCTGAGGTTGAGCAGGTTGCCGGGGATTTGCCCGGCCTCGACCACGAGCTTTGCCATTTCCTTGGGCATCGCGCAGTAGAAGCCGTCCTGCATCTGGCTAAAGCAGGTCGCGGCTTCGGCGTTGGCGGCGTTGACGTCCTTGAACGCGGCGCGGGTCTTCGGGTCGACCACGCTGCTGTTCATGAAGATGCTCGATAGCTGATCCGCGCCGCGGAAATAGGCAGTCTGCGGCAAGGGGAAAGCCGTGCGCCCGATCACGCCGCAATTGGCGTTGAGCAGGTTCCAGGCATCGGTTGCCAACTTGGCGACCGCGTAGCCGACGACCTTGCCATCCTTGACGATTTCCTCGCCGATGATTCTGCCGCCCGCCTCGATGCTGGCGCCGGTCTGCACCGCCACTTTTTCGGTGGTGTCGGCAATCAGGTTGGCGGTGTTGACGATGTCGTTGACGGTCTTGTTGGCGGTCTTGACGATCTCGTTACCCACGGCATTGGCCACTCGCACGGTACCTGCCGCCGCCGTATTGGCGGTGTTGACGGTAAAGGTGCCGACTGATTCCACTGCTGCGGCAAAATTGAATCCGCGCGAAGGCGCCGTGGTGATGCGGTCCCAGATCCAGCCGCGGTTGTCCATCGGGCCGCCGCCCTTGTAGACCACCAGATTGCCGTCATCCTGCAGGGCCAGGAAGTAACGGCCCACCGGGCCGCCGGCGCCGGAGGGCATGCAGCGCACGCCCGCACCTTGTGCAGTTACCGTGCCTTGGTACACACAGAAGTGCCCGTCAGTCTGCATGCGCACCACGCCAGATCCGTTGCCGGCGCCGCCGCCGTAATTCCAGCGGTGGGTGGCGGCCGAGATGCCGGCCATGGAGCCGGTCTGATAGATCACGAAGTTGCGGTCGCCCTGCAAAATGGCGATGTAGCCACCATTGTCAGAGCGCAGGAATTCATTGGTGTGCAGCCAATCGACATTGCGCATCGTCGATCGTCCATTGGCCGAGCGCGCCGGTGCTGACAGAAAATCCTCGGTGGCCTTGTTGGGGTAACGGCCCTCGGGGCGCCCGTAGGTCAACCAGTGCTGGTAGAGCTTTTCCGCATCGTAGGCAAACGCGTTTTTCAGGTCGGGATACTTGTTGGCGTAGTACATGCTGTCGAGGCCGACGCTCATGGCGTGCTGACGGCCTTCATCACTGACGCCGTTTTTGGGCGAGCGGCCTTCAAAACGGCCATAGGTGATCCAGTGGTCCATGAGCCGGCGCGCATCCGCCCCGAAAGCCTGGCGCAAATCAGCGTATTTTCCGCCGTAGTAGGCCGCATCGAGCGCGGAGGTCCAGACCATGGCGGCGGTGGCGGCATTGGCCGCGAGGCCACGGTAGACCTCCAAGTCACCGTTGTCGCGCAACAGCAAAAAGTAATCGCCCGCCGCGCCGTTGCTGTAGTTGCACCACAGTGCCGCCGTGGGCCCGTTGACACACAGGTTGCCGTCGCCCTGCATCCACACGCCGGTGACCGCGCCGCGCCCGTTGGTGCCGGTGGCAAACATCACTCGCCACGGCTCGCCGTAGACCACAAAATTGCCGTCGCCCTGCATGATCGCCCTGTACTGCTTGTTGGACGAGCGCAGCATCTGGCCGGGCGTGAGGCCTTTGCCGCTCGCCAAGGCGTTGGGCTCGTTCTGTGCGAATGCGGCGGGTGCGCCGAGAATTGCACCAAGGGCGCAGAGTGCGCACAGGCTGCGTGCGAGCCACGCCGGAAAGAAAATTGAACGCATGATGATCTCCTGGTCGAACTGTTGCGATGAGTGCGACAAGGACAATTTGCGTCATCCAGGAAGAAATCGCGTGCTGTGCTGGGTCGTGTGCTGGCTGGATTGTAAGGGCGCGAGCGTTCGATTCAATGCATCAGTTCACGTTGATGGTGATATTCACGGTGCCACTGCAAGGTGTCCCCGCCGTCGCGCAGAAGCTGTAAGTGGCGGTGTGCTGACCGCCCTGCGTCTGCGGGTCAACGGTCACCACGCCATTGGCCTGGGTCAGTGCCGGGCTGTTGGAGTTAAACGTGACGGTAACCTGACCTGCGGTTGGCGTTGCCCCGTTGAGCAAATCGTTGGCAAGCAGATTAAGCGTGTCGCCCGGATTGAGGTTGGCAGTGTCGGCTACCGCAGTCGCGTTCGGCGTCACCGTGATGCTGACGTTGACCGTGCCTGAGCACGGTGCGCCGGCGGTGGCGCAAAAACTGTAGGTGGCGGTGTGCACGCTGCCTGCCTGTGCGCCCGGCGACAGGGTCAACAACCCGCCGGTCTGTGTGAGGAAAGCGCTGTTTGAATTAAATGTCATCGTGACCTGGCCAGCAGTGGGGACTGCGCCATTGAGCAGGTCATTGGCGAGCAGATTGAACGTCGCGCCTGCGTTGATCGTCGCGGTGTCGGCCGTTGCAGTCGCACTGCCACCGGCTGCAGTGATGCTCACGTTGACGGTGCCCGAGCACGGCGTACCAGCCGTCGCACAAAAACGGTAGGTAGCGGTATGCACGCTGCCGGCCGGCGTGCCGGCTTGCAGGGTCAGCAATCCGCCCGTTTGACTGAGGCGCGCACTGGCGGTGGTGAATGTCACGGTGACTTGCGAGGAGGTCGGCACCGCACCATTGAGCGAGTCATTGGCAAGCAGGTTGAAGGTCGCACCGGGGTTGACGGTGGCAGTATCCGCGGTCGCGCTCGCGGCGGCGGCGACTGTCACCTGCACACGAGCAGATGCACACGGCGCGGCACCCGGCAGCGCGCAAACCGTGTAGGTGCCGGTGAGCGTGGTACCCACAGTGGCATTGGCATTGACCGTGATCCCGCCGTTCGAATGCGTGAGCTGCGTGCTCGACGTGGTGAACGTCACCGTTACGGACGAGGTGGCCGGCGCGCTGCCATTGAGACGGTCATTGGCGATGAGCGAGACGGTGGCACCCTGGCGCACCGTCAAGGTGTCGTCCACGGCCGTCAATTGGGTGGTGGTCTGCGCGACAGCCGGAATCGTCGCGCCGGCAAAGCGTTGCGCGCAGTTCGCCTGGTTGATGGTCTTGCTGGTGGTCGCAAACAGGCCCGATGAGTTGATGCTGCCCGCACCCGTCACCAGCCACGGCCGGCCCTGGGGCCCCACCGAGAGCGAACTGCCGGTGCCGTTGGCTGCATCAAACCCGCGCGTGCGCGGGTTGTAGCGTTTCACTGCGCCGTTGGCATCGAGCACCAGGACCGAACCATCCGGCCCCGACGACACATCGATTGCACCGATCGATTGCGGCTGGCATTGGGTGCCATCGCACTTGAGGAGTTGGTTCGAGGCATTGACGCCCCACAGTGCGTTTAGTGCAAACGCGACGCGGCGTGCGCGCAGCGGCGCGCCGGAGGTGTAGGTGGTGATTTCGCGAAAATCCTGCGTGGCTGCTTCGTAGCGAAACACAACATTCTGCTGCGTCGCATAGATGCGGCCGTCCTGGCCCACCGCGATGTCGTCGGCACGGAAGTTGGGAACGATGGTCCAGCCGGTGCCGCCAAAAAATGACACCTGCCCGAGGCTGTTGACCACCCACGGCACGCCGCCGCCGGCCACCGCCACGCGCCGCGCCGACCCGCTGCTCGCGAGCACGAAGCGGCTGTCGGGGTTGGAGAAACAGTACAGGCCGCCATCGGTGCCGGCGGCGAACACGTTGCCGTCAGGCCCGATGCCGACATCGGCGTACGCACCGGCGATGGTGGTGTACACGAGGGGCCGGTTGTTGGTGGGCAAACTCGAGGCGGCGGGTGGCGGGATCGAAAATACCGGCGGTGGCGCAGCGGCCTGCGCGGTGCGCGCGGCCACGATGGCTTCAATCTCTGCGGTGAACGCGGTCGACACCTGCAGTTCATTGCGCTCACCGATGATCCAGGGCGTGCCGGCCGGCCCGACGGCAACCGCTGCAGCGACGCCGGTCGCCGGCTTCCATTGCCGTTCACGCGGATCGAGCCAAAATAATTGGCGCTCGGCAGTCGTTGCGTACACGGTGCCCTCGGGACCAATGGCGAGACTGGTTGCGACGATGCCCGGAATGGGCGTCGCCGGATTGAGCAACTGCACGGTGCCGCTGTGCACGATACCGCTGGCATCGATGATCCAGCCCTCACCATCCTTGCCCACGGCAATGGCCTTTGCAGGGCCACCGGGCACCGCCTGCCATTGACGCGTTTGTGCATCGAAGCGGCCTATGTTGCCCGAAGGCCCCAGCGCCCAGACTTCTTCTTTCGGCCCGACCGCAATCTCGCTTGCATCGATACCTGCATCGAGCCACTGCCCGGTGGCATTGCGGCGCACACGGTTTTGCAGATCAATGCCCCACACCACACCATTGCCGGCCACAGCGGCGCGGCGAAACTTGCCGGTCAAGGGAGTCCAGGTGTTGCCGCCTTTCCAGCGCCACACCGTGTTCTCGGCGTCGATGGTCACCACGGTGCCGTCAGCACCCACGGCGAGCCAGCTCGCTTCACCGCGCACACGACGCCAGCTCAACAGGCGGGTAAACAGCGCGGCCGGCTTGGCGCGCGCCTGGTTGTTCTGGTTCGCGAAGACTTCGCTCGCCAGCAAGGTGTTGTCCTGCATCGCGTACCACGGCTTGCCGTTGGGGCCGACGGCAACCAGTTGCACCGGGGCGGCCAGAGGCTCGGGCGTCCACTCTTTCGCGGCGGGGTTCCAGCGGTAGGCCCGCCCCCCGCGCTCCACCGCCATCAGGGTGCCATCGAGTCCGGCTGCGACGCTGGTCAAACCGGTTGCTGCAAATTGTGGAATGTCGCTCCAGCGGGTACCGTCAAAGCGCCACATGGTGCCGTTCGCGCGCCACACCCAGGGCAGGCCGTGTTCATCGACGGCGAGACGCTCGAATGCCGCCGCCTTGAACGCCTCGTCATCGACCTTGTAAAGCGGCGCGCCCGCATTGGACGCGGGCAGGCGCACTTCGAGTGCGCCCTCTGCGTTGAGCACCACCACCGGACCATCGGTAGCGAGCGAGGGCATCGCGGCCAAATCGCGCAGGCGACCAAACGGCATTTCGCGCCACGAATTGCCCGATAGCCGGAACGCCACATCATCTTTCCCAATCGCCCATACCGAGCCGTCGAGGCCGGCGCGGATCGCGCGGAAATTGCCCTGCAAGGGGCTCCAGTTGGCGCCGCGGCCGAGACGCTGCACCCACGGCTTGCCATCGACGTCGATGACGTACACCGTGCCATCTGGTGTGATCGCGAGATCGGCTGCGTTGCCTTGCACACGTTGTAGCGGGGTACCGGCGGTCTGCGCCGCAGCCGGCAAGACGCCGATCAACGCGCACAGCGCGCCGGCAATCAAACCCGTGGACCACCGCGAGAGTAGTTTGCTACGCCAGACGAGGTTCACCAGCTCATCCTGAGTTTAGCGTTACGCGATGCTCGATCAGTAGAACAGGAAATCGAGTGCCGAGCGCAGGCGGCCCGTGTGCGATTTGCGCGATACCCAACTCGGCAATTCGAGGTCGCCCGAGCGGAATTCGCGGAAGATTGAGCTTTCATTG
Organism: Burkholderiales bacterium; assembly: GCA_031430015.1. Classification (GTDB taxonomy): domain Bacteria; phylum Pseudomonadota; class Gammaproteobacteria; order Burkholderiales; family JAEUOS01; genus CANJDH01. The sequence goes on along the minus strand of JANPAR010000102.1, from coordinate 2,831 downwards.
AGTTGCGACATGGCGTACGCGGTGTTGGGCACAAGTTGATACCACAGGCGATACTTGTCCTCGAACTCCTGCTGCACACGTTCGCGCTCGGTAAATTTGCCGCGATCAGCATCGATATCGGCCTGGTCCCGGCTGGTGTACTGCGGCCGGCGCGGCGTGATCATGATCAGCACGCTCTTCTGAAAATCGCGTTTGGTCGAGCGCGAAAACAAATACTGGGCGAGCGGGACATCGCGCAAAACCGGCACGCTGCTCGCGGTGATGCCAGTATCGCGCTCAGTCAGGCCCGACAGGATCAGGGTCTCGCCAAACTTCATTGCTACATTGGCATTCACCGTTGTTTTGGTGGTGTCGAGACGGAAATCGAACACCACGTTGTTGCTCGGATTGGTCAAAAAGGTCCGCTCCGCGACCACCTGCAGGCGAATCAAGTTGTCGGGCAGGAACTCAGGCGTCACCGCGAGGCGCACGCCGACTTCCTTCTGAATCTGCACTGCGCTGCCCTGACCGCCCGATACGGCCGCGCCGACCACGTCGACGCCGGAGAAGAACTGCGAGGTCTGCCCGGACAGGGCCAGCAGCGTGGGGCGCGCCAGGATGTCGTTGTTGACCTCGCTGGCGTTGGCGATATTGAGCGTGTAGGCCACAGCGGCGATGCCGAGCGAGCGTGTGATGGTGCGCGTCGATGTCGATGCCCCCGGGTTGGCGAAATCCTGCGTCGCAGCAGTGGCGCGGTTGTAGGCCGGCGTGGCCGCGTTGCCGAATTGCAGGCGCAATCCGTCGAGCAGATTGACACCCATGGTGTTGCTGTTGTCCTCCTGCGTCGACACGATGACGACATCAACCATCACCATCTGCTTGTCGACGAAGGCGCGCAGACCGCCAGCGCCAGCTTGTTGTCCGAAGCCGGGTTGAACAAATCCAGCGGGCGCGCCAAAGCCGCCAGGTGCGCCTGGCACTGCGCCGGGTGCTGCGGGAAATCCTCCAGGTGCCGCTGGAAACCCGCCGGGCGCTACAGGGAATCCGCCACCAGGCGCAACCGGAAATCCCCCCGTTGGCGCCGTCGGGAATTGCGTCTTTAGCAAGCCCGAGGCGTGGCTGCTGGCCCATGAATCCATGCGCCGCGACACGAAGTCGGTTTCCGATTTCTGCGCACCCGACTTGCGCATTTCTTCGAGGTAAACGTCGGCCTGTTTCTTGTCGCCTACTGCTGCCGAAATCAGCGCCAGGCCGCGCAGCGTCTGCGGACGCAAGGCCGACTTGCCCGCCAATGCCTTGAGACCTTGCAGTGTGGCGTAGGCGGTCGCGGCGTCCTTGTTGTAGTAGGCCGCCACCGCGAGGTCATAGAGCAGCTCGGCATCGTCGCTTGCGTAGAGCGAGGCCTCCATCAACTGCATTTGCGCCTGCGCATAGTCACGCTTGTCGAGGTAGAGGAGGCCGCGGTAGTAGCGCGCCGTCGCGTTGCTGGCATCGAACTGCACCGCCATTTCGTAACCCTGCTCGGCCAGCGACAGCAGATTGCTCTCGCCCTCGATGCCGCGATAGTGGTAGGCGATGGCGTTGAGGAAGTGCAGGTAGGAATTATTAAGGTCGGTCTTGAGCGCAAGATTGAACAGGTCGTTTGCGTGCTTGAACTTGCGCTCGTCCAGGGCCTTGATGCCCTCGGCGGCGAGCTGACGTGAGGCGTTGGTGAGCTTGGCGCGCGCGATGCCGTCGAACAGCTTGCCGGTTGAGGCATCAAGCTGCAGCGGGATGAAATCAGCCGAGGACGGCTGGCTAGCAAGCCCCTGAAACGGCGCGGGCAGGCTGGCGCAGCCAGCGAGTGCGGAGGCAATAGCCACCGAGAGCAAAGTCTGTCTGATTGGTTTCACCGATGGTCCCCGGTAAGTTGGTGAGGTTGCGCATCCCGCGCGAACCGCATCCCCGTCTGCGCGGTTGTGATTATCAGGCCTGCGAGCGCAGTTTCGATGCGGCGCTCGCAGGCGGTGTTTTACGGCAGGTCGGAGCCTGTGCGCAGGGGAGAACTTCGGTTTCCCCAGCGCTAGCCCTTACCACTAGCTCTTGCACCCGGGAGCCGCGCGACCGTCGCGGCACGTCGTGGGAGTGAATTTCCATTTCCCCACCGTTTTTAGCTGCGTCGCCACCGCTTGGCACTCGCCATTATCCAGAGGCTTTCCTCTTGGCACGGCGGCCGCAACAGTCGCCTCCTGCAAGCCGGCTCCGCCAATCTCGCGCGCCGGCCAGATCCGATAAGTGCCATCCGTAAACATGTCTCCCGGGCCAATCAGGCCGCAGGTTCGCAACACTGTGGTGTATGGCTCGTTTCGATTGGCCAACATCTGATCCCAAATCCGGTGCTTGATGCCGTCGACTCCCACAATGTAAACGCCTTGAGGCTCCCCTGGCGCATGTTTGACGACCTGGCCAGCGAGCTTGGGATTCGCCTTGACGGGTTGGTTGCTGTTCGGAGGCATTTCGCAGACAGGCTTGTTGAACGCCGCCACAATCGCGCCAATACCGGTCGGGTCCAGCGAGGTGAAGTCAAATTTTTCGCCGGCCGTCATTGCAGTGAGGTTAGAAACCTGATCCGGGGTCAGGCTCACACCAATTTCTCCGATTTGCTTGAGCAACTCTTTCTTCAACTGTTCTTGGGTAACGCTTTTAGCAAGGTTGCGGGTCGCTTTTGCCGCTGCAGTGATCGCCGCTTCGGCGCCATCCTGCGCCGCCTTTTCAGCGGCGTTGATTGCTGTCCTGACGGCCGTCGAACCACCCAGGGTCACCACCGCCTCGATGCTGGTGGCGGCAAAATCGAGCACGGAGATGACCTGATT
>JANPAR010000101.1:0-20248 GCA_031430015.1 Burkholderiales bacterium | reverse complement strand
CGCGTTACGCTCACTGTGTTCGGCCCGCGCGCGCCGCTGCACAGCGGCCACTACGGCAACTACGCGCCCAACCCGGCGATGCGTCTCGCTGCGCTGCTGGCATCGATGAAAGATGACGATGGCCGCGTCACCGTGGCCGGTTACTACGAGCGCATCAAGCTTACTGACGCCGAGAAGAAAATCCTCGCTGACACGGGCGACGATGAAGCGGCGATCCGCAAGCGCATCGGCATCGCGCGCGCCGAGCGTGTCGGCGCCACCTTGCAGGAGGCGATTCAGTATCCCTCGCTCAACGTGCGCGGCATGGCCTCGGCATCGGTCGGTGATAAAGCATCGAACATCGTGCCGGACAAGGCGGTAGCCGAGTTTGATTTGCGCACCACGCCCGAAGCGCCGCCCGAGTATCTGTTTGGCCTGATCGAAGCGCATGTGAAGAAGCAGGGCTACGCCCTGCTCAAGGCCGCACCGACTGATGCTGAGCGCGCGACGCACGACAAGATGGCAGTGCTGACAATGGGTTCAGGCGGCAGCGCGATGCGCACGCCGCTCGATGCACCGCTCGGTCAATGGGCCTATAGCGTGCTCAAGCGCGACGCGGCGGCAGGGGTCGAGCCGGTGCGCATCCGCATGATGGGTGGCAGCGTGCCGACCGACCGTCTGGTCGAAGTGCTCGAAGCCCCCTTCGTAATCCTGCCGCTGGTCAATGGTGACAACAACCAGCATACCTACGACGAGAACATGCGCATCGGTCACTATGTGGATGGTATTCGCACGATTCTGGGGTTGCTGCGCGCTCCGTTGGGGCAGTAGCGGGCGCGATCAAGCGTGAAACACGCTCGCGCCAACGATCTCCAACATACTGCCAGGATGAATCCGGCAGCGTCGCGCCTACGGCCGCCGCGCGCGCAATGCCCTACTCGACGTTCGGCTTCAATTCATTGAGAATCGGGCGGAACTGCGCTAGTTGTCCCTTGAGCATCGCGTCGAGTTCCGCTGAGGTCGAGCCGAGCGATTCGGCAGCGAGATCAGCAAAGCGCTTGACCAGATCGGGATGGCGCGCCGCCGCAGCGACTTCCTTTTGCAAGCGCTCAATCACATCGCGCGGCGTCTTGGCCGGCGCGAACAGTCCATTCCAGCCGTTCGCTTCGATGTTCGGGAAGCCGAGTTCGCGCACCGTTGGTACATCCGGCAATGCAGCGATGCGTTTGGTGCCGTTGGTGGCGAGCGCCTTGAGTTTGCCCGACCGGATTTCGGCGAGTGACGACGAAATCTGGTCGCCGCCGACCTGTACGCGCCCGGCGAGCAACTCAAGTTTGAGTGGTGCCGCCCCTTTGAACGGGATGTGCGTCATCTCGAACTTGGCATCGCGCTTGAGCGCTTCGCCCACCACGTTCATGAACGAGCCGGGGCCGGTCGAGCCGTAGTTGTATTGCAGCGATTTGCTGGCGGCCAGCATGTTGGTCAACTCGCGCAGGTCACGCACCGGCACTGTGGGGTGCGCGGTAACCACCAGCGGTACGTTGACCACATTCGAGATGGCAGCGAAGTCAGTGTCGATGTTGTAGGGAGAGCGGCCCGCCAGACCGAGCGCGATCGAGGCGAGCGGGAAGGTGATGTTGTGCATCAGAATCGTGTAACCATCGGCCGGGGCTTTGGCCACGGCGTCGGCCCCGAGCGAGCCGCCGGCACCACCGCGGTTTTCCACCGTGACTGGCTGGCCCATGGCCTCGCTCATTTTTTGCGCCACCAGGCGCGCCGCGATATCCGTGGTTCCGCCAGCCGGGAACGGCACGATGATCTTGATCGCCTTGCTGGGGAAGGGTTGCGCTATTGCGCCAGGCGCAGTGGCAAAGAGGGTGACGGTGCTCAGTGCAGCGGCAGCGATGGCCGGCCACGTGCGCACGGCAACGCTGCGCCGCGATGTTGATGTGCTCATGTTGTCTCCTTGAGGAATCTGCCGCTGAACGCGGTCGGTTGTAATGGATCCATCATACTCGTGCGACCGCGCCGGGCCTGATCAACGCGGCGGTGGTAAACATGGCGATGGATTCGGACGTCAAGCTCGATTACATTTGACCCCAGCGGCCCCTCATCGACTACTCATTGACACATCGGCGGCCACCAATGTCAGCAATTTCCAGCATCTCAGGAGGTATCAACCCATGGCAACCCACGCAACCGGTGACGGCGGCATCCCCCCACGCGACGCGGCCCAGCGCGGCCTCAAGCGCGTCATGACGCTCGGCGGCGCCTACGGCCTGCGCAATTACACGGTCAAGGACCTGCGCGATCTCAAGGGCAAACGCGTGCTCACCGAGACGCTCCCCTTCACGCCGGAGGAAGCCGCCGCCGCGGAAGAGGCCGGCATCGATACGATGAAGGTGCGTTTCGATCCGCGCCAGCCCTCCCCACTGACGGCGGAAATCCGCAAGGCTGCACCTCACACTTTCATGTCGTTCTCGGTGCCACTGGTGGCCGCCGCGACCGAAGCAGAAGCGGTGCGTATCGGCTACCAGGCGATGGAGCTGGGTGCCGACGGCATCATGTGCCAGTGGTCGCCGCGCTTCATTGCTGCGGCCACCGAGGCGGGCATTCCGGTCGAGGGCCACGCCGGGCTGGTGCCGCGCAGAAGCACCTGGACCGGCGGCTTGCGCGCCGTCGGCAAGACCATCGAGGAAGCGCTCTGGGTGTACGAGGAGATCAAGAAACTCGAAGCAGCCGGTGCCTGGGCGGTCGAGGTTGAAGTCATTCCTGCCGAGTTGCTGGCCGAGATCAGCAAGCGCACGACCCTGCTGACCTCGTCAATCGGCGCCGGTGGGGGTGGCGACATCCAGTTCCTGTTTGCGGAAGACATCCTGGGCAACAACGCGCCGCCCTATCCACGCCACTCAAAGCAATACCGCAACTTCTTCAAGCTAAAGCAGGAGATGCAGGCCGAGCGTGTCGCCGGCTTCAAGGAATTCATCGCGGACGTGCGCTCGGGCGGCTTCCCGGCAGCGCAGCATGTGGTGAAGTCGCCACCAGGCATCATCGAGAGTTTTGTAAACCAGATCAATGGGAAGAAATAAGCGCTGACGGCATGACGGCCCTTCCCGATGTAGTGATCATTGGCGGCGGCTTCGGCGGCTTGCGTGCGGCGCGCGATCTGGCGCGTGCGCCGGTGCGCATCACGTTGCTCGACAAGAGCAACCACCATCTGTTTCAGCCGCTGCTGTATCAGGTCGCCACCGCCGGCCTCGCGGCACCGTCCATCGCCGCGCCGATCCGCCATATCTTTGCGCGCCAACAAAACCTCACCGTGCTGCTCGACGAAGTGACGGCCATCGACGCCGCTGCCAGCACCGTGCAATGCCAACACGGCGGCGCGCTCGCCTTCGACTATCTGGTCGCGGCCAGCGGTGCCACTCACAGTTACTTCGGCCACGACGAATGGGCCGTGCATGCGCCGGGCCTCAAGACGCTTGCAGATGCATTCGAGATTCGCAAACGCCTGCTGCTCGCGTTTGAATACGCCGAGCGCGAGAGCGACGCCGCGTTGCGTGCGCGCTGGCTGACCTTCGCCGTGATCGGCGCGGGAGCCACCGGTGTCGAGATGGCCGGCACGCTGGCCGAGATTGCGCGCCAGACCTTGCAGCGCGAGTTTCGCCGCATTGATCCGCGCGAGGCGCGCGTGGTGTTGCTCGAAGGCGCGGCGCGAGTATTGCCGCCGTTCGCGGAAGATTTGTCGGCCAAGGCGCGCGCGCAGCTCGAAGGGCTGGGGGTTGAGGTGCGCACTGGTTGCCGTGTGACCAAGGTGGATGCGGAGGGCGTCACGTTTGAGAGTGATCAAGCACAAACCGGCAGCGCTGGCGGAACCACTGGCACAAGCAGCAGGCTGCTCGCCAGCACCGTGGTCTGGGCCGCAGGCGTAGCGGCCTCGCCACTGGGCAAAACACTCGGCGTGCCGCTCGACCGCGCGGGACGTGTGCTGGTGTCGCCCGACCTCAGCATTCCCGGCCACGCCAATGTGTTCGTGATCGGCGATCTCGCCAGCATCAGCACCGACGGCAAGCCGGTACCCGGCACCGCGCCGGGCGCGAAGCAAATGGGCGCATGCGCCGCGGCCAACATTCGCGCCAGTCTCGACGGCGCTGCGCGCAAACCGTTCCGCTTTCAGGATGTGGGCGCGCTCGCCACCATCGGCCGCCACGCAGCAGTGGTGCAACTCGGCCCGCTCAAACTCTGGGGTCTGCCGGCGTGGCTGTTCTGGCTGTTCGTGCACATTTTCTTTTTGATCGACTTTCGCGCCCGCGCGGTGGTGATGTTCGAGTGGGCCTGGTCGTATCTCACCTTTGAGCGGCATGCGCGCGTGGTGGCGATGCCCGAAGCTGCCCCGCCTCCACGTCCCCAGCCAGACCCCTCACGCCAGCGATAGAGCGCTCGCACAGATGGAATATGCGGGACATGCGGCCAAGAGGCGCTCCCACCAGGGGTTTTCAGGAGATGCGCTTGCCCGGCTGGACCTGCGCGATCACGCAGGCTGTCCACGCGGTCATTTCTACGCCGGAAAAGGTGTCAATGCGCCACATCCGCTTGCCCCCTGCGCTGGCGTGCGCGCTACGTTCATCACCCATGACACCATGGTGAAGTATCCGATGAGCGCAGCCAGTTCCACCACGCCCTGCTCGCCAAATGCGGACAGTGCCTCAGCGTAGCTGGCTGCACTGACGCCGTGGTGCTGCAGCAATTCGCTCGTAAAGTCATAGGCGGCAGTTTCATCGCTGCTCATCTTCTGCGGCCGGCGTCCACTCGCAATGTTGCTGATCACCTGACTGTCCACGCCGGCTTTGAGCGCCAGTGGCGCATGCATGATCCATTCGAATTGATTGGTGACGTGGCGCGCCACGATGCAGGTGGCGAGCTCGCGGATGCGCGCATCAAGCACGCTCTCGAAGCGCAGGTACTCGCCCAACTTGCCTACCCGCTCCATCAACACCGGGCTGCGCAGAAGAGGAATGAAAGGGCCGAACACCGCCTTGCGTGGCCCCGCGATCAATGCCTCTGCGGCTGTGCGTTGCTCACTGGTCATATTCTGCACCGCCATCAGCGGCAGGCGGTCATGCGCCGGTGTGGAAAAGCCCTGGGATGTTGCTGCAACAGTTTGACCGGTCATGCCTGTGCTCCTTTTTTAATGAAAATGAATTGCGCGGCGCGCTGCAACCAGATGCCGCCGGCCACCAGCACAGCGGCGGCGACGCCCAGCCCCGCCCGCAGGCTCATCTGCTCGTCAAACAACGTGCTGTGAGACAGCAGTGCCGAAAACAGCGGCCCGGCGATTTGGCCAATGGCGAACGCCGAAGTCATTTGACCCATCAGCCGCGCCGGATGGGTGCCGCCGTGCACCCGCGCCTCCTGAAATCCAGCCATGGTGATGACCATGAAGGTGCCGCCGACACAGACCGCTGACACCAGAAGCGCGGGCAACGACGGCGCAAAAGCCGGCAGCGCGGTGCCAACCGCCATGACGAAATAGCAGCGCGACATCACCGTGAGGCGCGGCATCTGGTGCAGGAACGCACCGGTGAGGATGGTGGAGATCGCTGCCGTCACACCGAAAATCGGCCAGGCCCAGCCGAACAACGCCGGGTCGTCGATCACCATCCGCCCGAGCGCAGGGATAAAGGTGGCCGGCAGGATGTATCCGAAGCCGAAGCAGCCATAGCAAACGATCAAGCCGCGTTGATTCGCCGTGGGGGCAACAACAGGGGCAACAGCGTGGACCAACGCTGCCACCACCGTGTTCGCCGCTTCTGCGTCAGCGCGCCAGATCAGCACAAACACCACCAAGGTCAGCACCCCAGCGATGACGCCCAGGTACTGCCACAGCACGGACGCCGCTACGCTGGTGCCGGCGAATGCAAGGCACAGCGCACCGGCAATCGCGATTCCCGCACCAACGCCCGCGTAGACGATCCCGGCGAGTACCGGTCTGCCGGCCTGCGCCAACCGGGCGAGACACCACGCGCTTGTGCCGACCAGCACCCACGCGCTGAGAACGCCGGCGGCAAAGCGCAGCAGCAGCCAGGGCAGCAGGTGCGCAGTCAATCCCATCGCCGCCGTGAATAGCGCAATCGGCACCAGGCTGCAGCGCATCAGATTGTGCGGTGTCGAGCGAACAGTTGCCGCGCACATGGCGCCGGCAAAGTAGCCGGCATAGTTGGCCGCCGCGAGCCAGCCGGCGGAAGAAGTATCGATCGCGCCGTCGCGCTGCATCAGCGGCAGCATCGGCGTGAACGCAAAGCGGCCAATGCCCATCGCCACCACCAGCGCAAGAAAGCCGGCCAGCCCAATGAGGCTTTGGCGCAGGGCAGAAAGTGGTTGCGTCGTCATTTCAAAAGTAATTAGAGCGCTTTATACTATTCCCATCAAATGAATTATTAAGAACAATACTTCCTCCTATGAGAACCATTGACCTCGACTCCCTCGATATTTTTTGTGCGGTGGTCAAGGAGGGCGGCATCGTCAAAGCGTCCGATGTGCTGCACCGCGTGCAATCGAACGTGACGACCCGGATCAAGCAACTCGAGTCCCGTCTCGGCGTCGCGCTGTTCCGGCGCCATGGACGCAGCATTGCGCTGACGCAGGAAGGTCAGGTGCTGCTGCAATACGCCCACCGCCTGCTGCGCCTGGCCGATGAGACCGACGCCACGCTGCGCTCTGGCCGGCCGTGCGGCACGTTTCGGCTCGGCTCGCTCGAAAGCACCGCCGGCACGCGCCTGCCCGCGCTGCTCTCGCGCTATCACCGCAGCTATCCCGACGTGACGATTGAGCTTGCCACCGGCACGTCCGCCGCTCTTGTCAAACGCGTCCATGAATTTGAAATTGAAGCCGCGTTCGTGTCCGAGCCATTTTCGGCGCCGGGCCTGCATGCGCGCCCAGTATTCGACGAAGAACTGGTGTTGATCTCTACCAAAGACCAGAAAGCGATCACCCATCCGGATGACATCGGCTTGTGTACCTTGATCGCGTTCGCCAACGGCTGCTCGTATCGAAAGCTGCTCGAAGAATGGATTGGCCGCGCCAAGGTGATGCCGGTCAGGGTGTTGGAGTTCGCTTCCTACCAGGCGATCATCGCGTGCGTGGCGGCCGGCACCGGTGTCGCCATCGTGCCGCGCTCGGTACTGGCTACCTTGCGCTCTTCGGTCGACGTGCGCCAGCACGAACTGCCGGAGCGCTACCGGAAAAACCGCACCCATCTGATCTGGCATGGCACTGCCTCGGCCGCGCTCAATGGCCTGATGGAGATGCTCGACCAAAAGCCACCAAGTTCACTTGCGGCTCCCACACGCAAACCGGCGCTCAGACTGCGCTCTGTTGCTGCAGGCACCCCGCCGGCCGTCTCACGAAGGCGCGGATTGCTGTAATCCAAGCTCCAGCAACTCCAGCGCCGCACGTGCAAACGCGCGCATGTTCGCCACGCGATCATTGCTCGCGGTCTCCAGTGTGAGCACCTTCTCAAACGGCCCGCTGATCGCCACGCAGGTGTGACCCGCTGCATCACCATAGCTGTTGCCGGTCGGCCCGCTGGCACCCGTCTCGGCCAGGCCCCAAGTCGCGTTGAAGCGTTGCCGGTTGGTGCGCGCCAGCAACAGGGCATACGGCTCGGACGAAGAGCGCAGGCCGCGCATCTGGTCATCGGTGATGCCCATCAACAACGTGCGCGCGGGCTTGGTGTAGACCACTGCGCCGCCGAGAAAATAGCGTGAGGCACCGGGTAAAGCCAACAACGATGCGGCAAGCAAGCCGCCAGCGGACGACTCGGCCACTGCGATCGTTTGTTTGCGTGCCTTGAGCAGAGCGGCCGCGCGCGTGGCCAAAGGAAGCAGTGAGGGGAGCAGGGTGTCCATTAGCGTGGTCTCTTTTTTGAGGTGGCTTTGGGTTGATGCTCGCGTACCAGTTCGCATGCAAGCTTGATGGAGGTGGTCAATGTGCGCAGGTTGCCAATGCAATTGATGGCGGCCTCATCGGCGCGCTGTTTGACGTCATCGGCGTTGATCAAACCATGTGCGGCGAGCGAGGCAATATCGGCTTGGTCATGATCGGCATAGCGCGCAATCTTTGACACCGCGAGATCGAGTGGCGAAAACAGTCTGACATCGAGCACAGCGGGATTGATTCCCTCGATGTGCAACGGCACTGAGTCTTCATGCGCGTCATCGTGGATCAGGCCAAACGACTCGTTGTATTGGCGGTCGAGGTAGAGCACTGAGGAGACGCCATCTGCATCACGATAGGCGATCTCCAGATTGTCAGAGAAATTGATCCGGTGCGAAAAATCGGCGTCGATATCCTTGGTGACACGCGCGCCGGTGTAGAACATCTGCGCCGCGCCGCCAGCCACGTACATCGTGATCGGCCGCTTGAGGCGCTTGGCACCCTCCGCCACCTCGGCCTCAATGCGACGAATGATTTCGGCGAAGGCCGCAGCGTATTCGCGCGCGGCCTTGTCTGTTTTGACTGGTTTGCTCACGACGCTCGCGTGCGTGCGCGTGCGGCCCGGATTGCGTGGCCGGAGTGCGGGAAAGCGCGCGGCACAGCGGCGCGGCGCGTCTTCGCAAGTTGTGCCATGCGCTGCTCGATCATCGGGAAGAAGCGCGAGGGCTTCAGCGGCGATCTGGCGAGCCATTGATTCATTTCGGCTGGCTCCGTGATGCCGGGATAGAGCGCGTCGGCCAGCGCGGCAAGACCTTCTCTGTCTACCCCGCGCGCACTCGAGAGCAGCAGCGCGAGACCGGCCGCGCAATAGCGCGGGCCAGCATCGAGCCAGCGGCGCACATCGAGTGAGCCGGACGCGCACAAATCGAGCCAGACGGCTTCCGCATCGCGGTCCATCCGGGCGGGCATCGTGCGCTCTGGAACCTGATCCAGACTGATACGCCAACCCACCGCACCCGCCAATGCCTCCAGCGTGCCAAGATCACAGTCAGTGCGCTGCTTGAGGCGCGCGAGGGTTTCGGGGCGCAGCTTTGCCTTGTCCGCCCATTCACGATCCGTCAACCGGGCACGCCGTGCGGCGGGCGTGAGTTGATCGAGAAATGAAGCCACGGAGGAGGCCGGAGAGTGATCCATGCTAAATTCTACATAAATTGATCTTAAAGTCAATTTATAGGAAACTTACGAAAGAAGGCTCGGACTACGCCGATTGCACCGCCGCCGCCCCAAACCCGCTGCCGGCCTTCTTGTATTCCTCGCGCGGCGGGCTGAAGATGTCGAGCACCGTGCAGCCTTGCGCGCCGGCACGAATGCCATGAACCACGTTACCGGGCGAGCACCAGAAGTCGCCCACTTCGCATTCGATTTCTTCGCCCTGCTGAATGCGCACGCAGGTGCCTTCGAGCAGCACGCCCCATTGTTCTTCCGGGTGGCTGTGCATGCTGCCCGCAGCGTTGGGCTCAATGCGCACGACTGACAGCATCACCTGCTCACCAGGGAAGACGTTGGTCTTGAGCCCCGGCGCCAGCACGCGTGCGATGCCGCGTGGGTCGTCTTTGAGATTGAATACCCATGATGCCTTGCTCATTGCGCTCTCCTGGAGGACTGGTGGTGTTGATGAATGCCTGGGCTGCCCTGTTTGGATTGTCCCGCTTAGGGGGTTGCTCCGTTTGGGCTGGGCCGCCCTGCTCTGACGCGCACCAGCATAGCCGAATCTGCTATCTTGCCGTGATGCAAATCGGCCTGCCATCATGATCCCGTTCGACGCTGAAAACCACGCGCTGGCGGCGCGCCTGTTCACCCACCTGCGTGAACACAGCATCGATGCGCCCGGCGTCACGCGCGCATCCTACGGCGCCGGCGAGCGCATGGCGCATGCGCTGGCACGTGACACTGCGGCGACGTTGCACCTGGAGATCACGACCGACTTCGCCGGCAATCTCTACATGACCCTGCCGGGCCGGGATCGCACCCTGCCGTCGATCATGATCGGCTCGCACATGGATAGCGTGCCCCATGGCGGTAACTACGATGGCGCGGCGGGCGTGGTTGCAGGTCTGACGGCACTTGCACGGCTGCGCCGCCAGGGTCGCACCCCCCGGCTGGATATCACCGTGATGGCGATTCGTGCTGAAGAGCTGTCGTGGTTCCCCGCGCATTACATCGGCAGCCGTGCGGCGTTCGGGCGCTTGCCGCCCGAGGCGCTCGACGTGGTGCGCTTCGACACCAACCGCAGCCTGCGCGAGCACATGCGCGAGGAGGGGTTTGACCCGCAGGCGGTTGAGAGGGGGCAACGCCATCTCGACCCGGCGCGCATCGGCACCTACATCGAACTGCACATCGAGCAAGGCCCGGCGCTGGTCGAGTGGCAAAAGGCTTGTGGCATCGTCACCGCGATTCGCGGCAACCTGCGATTCAAGCACGCGCGCGTCACCGGGGAATACGGCCATGCCGGCGCCGTGCCGCGTTTGGCGCGCCGTGATGCATTGTTTGCTGCGACTGAATTTGCGTCACGCCTCGAGGCGCTGTGGCTGGAGCACGAGCGCGCGGGTGACGACCTCGTCTGCACCGTCGGGCAGTTCTTCACCGACAGTAAAGTACACACCATGACCAAGATTCCCGGTGAGGTGCGCTTCACGATGGATATACGCAGTCACGACGATGCGACCTTGACCCAGGTGCAAACCCAACTGGGCACCATGGCGCAAGAGATCAGCGCGCGCCGCAAAGTGTTGATCGACATCGGCACGCCAATCCGCGCCAACGCAGCGGTGATGGACGCGCAGTTGCGCGCCAAACTGCGCGAGATCGCAACAGCGCAACAACTCGATGCGCCGGATATCGCCAGCGGCGCCGGCCATGACTGCGCCGTATTCGCGGGCGAAGGTATTCCCTGTGCGATGATCTTTGTGCGCAACGACCATGGCAGCCACAACCCGAGCGAAGCGATGGAGATGGCGGACTTTGGGGAGGCGTGCCGGTTGTTGTTCGGCTTGCTGGATCGATTGACGTGATTGCCGCCAATGGCCACACCTCTGCAAGCCGCTCCCACCAAGACTTTCAGGCCTGCGCCTACAGACACAGGGTAGGCTGCTGGTGTCGAAGGTGTTGACGCCGCTGCTGTCCGCCGCGTCTGTCTATGGCCCATTCGCTTGTTAGTATCCCGTGTGTGACCTCTTGATAAGTTTGAACATGCCCACTCGATCGTTCCTCAGCCGCATTCTGGCCCGGCATCACGTCCGTGCGCTACTCCTTCCCCTTGCACTTGGCCTGTCCGTCTCGGCACACGCACAAGACTATCCGGTCAAACCGATACACCTCTTCGTCGGCCCTGGCCCGGACATTCTGGCGCGCATCGTTGGCGAAAAGCTTGGCGAGGCGTTCGGCCAAGCGGTGGTGGTTGAGTTGCGCCCTGCAGCGGGTGGCATCGTCGCGGCCGATACCGTCGTCAAGGCCGCGCCCGATGGTCACACCCTGCTGCTCTCGACTGGTTCGTACACCATCAACAGCGTGTTGCAGGCCAAGCCGCCCTATGACTTCGTGCGCGACCTTACCCCCGTCACCCTGATGGCGACGTTGCCGTTTGTGCTGGTGGTGCATCCCGCCGTGCCGGCCAACGAGTTGAAGGAGTTGGTGGCGATGGCGCGCGCCAAGCCGGGCGGCCTCAACTACGCATCGTCGGGCAATGGCACGCCGCCGCATCTGGCCGGTGAACTGCTCAAACAACTGGCCGGCATCAACGTCGTGCATGTACCCTACAAAGGGGCTGCGCCTGCGGTCACTGACGTAGCCGGCGGCCAGGTACAGATGATGTTTGTGCCCGCGCCGGCTGCGCTGCCGCTGATCAAAAGCGGCAAGCTGCGCGCGCTGGCGGTGAGCAGCCCGAAGCGCTATCGCGGCTTGCCCGATGTGCCGACCGTCGCTGAGCAAGGCTTTCCCGAATTTGCCATCGTTGGCTGGAACGGCCTGCACGCGCCGGCCAAAACACCGCCCGCCGTGATCGACAAACTCAATCGCGAAGTCGCCCGCATCATGCGTCTGCGCGAGGTGCAGGAGCGCGCCTTCACCGCCGGGTTTGAGCATGTTGGTTCGACAATTGCGGAATTCGAAGCCTTCCAGAAGCAGGACATCGCGCGCGCCAGCGCCATCATCAAGGCCGGCAATGTGCAAGCTGATTGATCCGATTGATCCGATGGGCTCGAACCCCCACCCGTCATTTGCGCGCAGGACCCCGGCATGGCACTGAAGATGAAACCGGTCCGCCGCGTCGTCACCGGCAATGACGCGGATGGCCGCTCGAAGGTCTTGTTCGATGGCGCCGCGCCGAGCGTGCATGTAGGCAAGGTGGCTGCCAGCGCCGGCATGACCGAGGTGTGGGTATTCGACTGCCCCGCCACCATCACGGGCGAGCGCGACGACGGCAACCTGCCGTTTTCGTTCGAACCGCCGGAGTGCGGCGGGCATTTGCGCGTGGTGCAGTCAGCCGGGCGCGAGCCGGGCTACGACCCTGCCGCCGATACGAGTGCGGTGCCGCTGCACCCGCCGAAAAAGCGCGCCACCAGCGCGACGCTTGATCGCGGCGGGCAGAATGCCTTCAGCTCGCCCATCCACAAATCGCACACGGTCGATGTCGGCATCGTGATGGAAGGCGAGCGCACGCTGATCCTCGACGACGGCCGTTACGCGATGCAGCCGGGCGATACCGTCGTGCAACTGGGCAACTGGCACGGTTGGACCAACCCGAATCAGCCGAGCCTGATGGCCTTCATCATGCTGGGGGGCGTTGAGGCGGGCGTTGAGCCGGACGACGCTGCGCCGGATGAAGGCGTCCCGCGATGACTGCCCCGACTTTCGCGCGCGCAGTGCGGCGCATCATCAGCGTCGACGGGCCGAATGACCTTTCGTATGCGCTTGCCGATGCGCTGGTGGACGATGCGCTGCATGATCCGGCACGCCCCGGCTTCTCGTGTACCCGCATCTGGGCCACGGACACCACACCGGCGCGCCCGCGCAGTGCTGCATGGGTGGCGAGCCTGCCACGCTCGCTTGATCCACCGCGCAACGGCATGGTATTTCATGTGGTCACGCTCCCGCCCGATGCCAGCTGGCGCGGCACCATCAGCGAAGCGGCTGTGCGCGCGTACTTCGCCGCTTCCGGTTCGCCGCAGGCCTGCCGCTTTGCGCCTGATGCGCCGCACCCTTACATGCAGCAGACACATACGCTCGATCTGTGCGTGGTGATCGCCGGCAAGGTCACGCTGGTGCTCGACAACGAAGCGGTGACGCTGGGCGCGCGCGACACCATCGTGCAGCGCGGCACGCGCCATGCCTGGAGCAATCGCAGCGATCAGCCTTGCATCGTCGCAGTGTCATCGCACGACGCGCGGCGCGACTGACAGCGGCAGCGCCGCGGCCACGTAGCGCAAGCAGCAGCTTGCGACGTAACCTAAGCCACCCTCCCGCGCCGCTTGCCAATCCGCCCGGCATACAGGCAGCCATCCCCGCCGGTCACATACAGACGCGCGCCGTCGGCATCGCCGAACGCACAGCGCACCGGGGCATCGCACGGCAGCGGATGGGTTTCGAGCAGGCGGCCGTCGGGTGCGAACACATACACCAGCGGCCCCGGTCCGCTCTTGCGCCAGCCGCCCACCGCGATGACGTTGTTTTCGTGATCGAGGCACACGCCTTCGATGCCGCGCTGTGCACCGCGATGATCTTTGCCGAAAGTGTGGAGCACCACATAGTGCCCAACACTGCCATCGGCATTGACTGGGTAAGCACGCAGTTCGCGCGGCGCGGCGCTCTCGGTCGTGCCCTCCGACACATAGAGCGTCTTCTCGTCGTTCGATAACAGCACCGCACGTGGCGCAGCGGTATCAAAGGTGACGCGGCGAATTACCCAAGCACGGCGGTCGTCTCGCTCCAGGCGCAGCACCGAGGCGTGCTCCAGCGGTGGAAACACCTGCGGCCCGAACGCCTGCACGCCGTTGTGCGGATCGGAAAACCATATGCGCCCGGCACGGTCGAGGGTGAGATCGGCCGGGTGGTTGTGCACTGCACCGTTGAAGCGCGTGGTGGTGATAGTGGCGCTGCCGTCCGGCAGATACTGAATCACGCGGCGTCCACCCTCCTGGCAGGCATAGACGATGCCGGTGCCTGCGTCATGCGCAATGCCGTTGACGCGCCCGGTGTAGAGACGATAGTCGCTGGCGTTGCCGGTCGCTGGATGAAATTTCTTGATCGTCATCTCGTCGATCAGGCTGAAAAGCACACCCTCCCCATCCCACGCCACACCACCCAGTGCGCCGGGGAATGGCCCTGCGACACGTTCAAACACGTTTGTCATCATGGTCTCTCATCCCACCGCAATGCCAGGCACCTTGGTGCGCGTCTTGAAGACTGAGGTGAAGGTCGTGATGTAGAGCGAGCACCAGTCGTCATCGCCCCAGCCCATGTTGGTACAGTGGCCCGGCACGCGCAGGCGCCCGAGCAGCTTGCCGTCAGGGGCGATCACATGCACGCCGCCCGGCCCGGTGCAATACACGTTGCCTTCGACATCAACCTTCATGCCGTCGGCCACACCGCCCTCAGCACCCACCAGCGTATGAAACAGACGTCCCGGCCCGAGCGTGCCATCATCATTCACGTCAAAAATGCGGATATTGCCAAGCCGCGTGTCGTTGACATACAGCTGCTTCTCGTCTGGCGTAAAGGCCAGTCCATTGGGATAGGCGCAGTCGGCAATCGCCAACGCGACAGTCTTGCCGTCAGGCGAGAGGCGGTACACACCCATCACGTCGATGTAGCGCTGCACGTCCTGCGCGACCATGCCGGGGATCACCAGCCCGCCGGCCGAGTCGGTCCACCAGATCGAACCGTCAGAGCGGATCACGATGTCGTTCGGGCTATTGAACTTCTTGCCCTCCCATTTGGAGGCGATCGTCGTGATGCTGCCGTCGTGCTCGTGACGCAGGATGGTGCGGGTACACCAGCCGGCCACCAGCAGCCGCCCCTCAGCATCAAAAGTCAGGCCGTTGATGTGGCCCGAGGGTTTTTGCACTACTTCACGTCCCACACCGGGGCGCCAGCGCCACAGTGTGTTGCCGATGATGTCCACCCAATAGAGCGTGCCGTTGCGTTTGTCCCACACCGGACCCTCGCCAAAGCTCATGCCCTGCGCAATGCAATCGAGCGGAGGGTCTTCGTCCACCAGGCGGAACAGCGCCGGGGTAGTGTGATCAATATCCATCGCGGCCTCCCTTCGGCGTCCATCCCTTGGGTGCAAACGCCTTGACGTCGCTCACCACGTCGATCACCACCGGGCGATTGAGGCCGATGGCGCGCAGCAAGGCCGGCCGGAGGTCTTGCGGATCGGTGACGCGGATGCCGATGCAACCGAACGATTCGGCCACGCGCGCGAAGTCGGTATTGTTGAAGCTCCACAGCTCTTCAGTGCGCGCGTTGGCGGCGCTCTTGTCCGGGTAGACGTTGTCCCAGAGCGGAATTTCCTGATTGAGCGCGGTATTGTTGTTGACCACCACGATCAGGTTGATGTTGAAACGCGCCGCCGTTTCCAGCTCACCGATGTGATAGTAGAAGGCGCCGTCACCGGTAAAGCAGATCACCGTCTGGCCGGGCAACGCGCACTTGACACCCATCGCGCCGGGAAAGCCCCACCCCATCGATCCGGCACAGCGCACATAGCGCTGGCCGGGATGCGTGATGTCGACCATCGCGCCAGTCCACATGCCCGCATGCCCGGTGTCGGACACCAGCACGCCGTCCGGCGGCAGGGCGTCAGTGATTTCCTTGCAGATGCGCTCGGGGCGAATTGGTGTGGCGTTTGAGTTGAGCAGGGGGGCAAAGGCGCTGCGCCACTCGCCCACCAGTTGCGCGGTGCTTGCGGTCCACGCCGTCACCGCGGCACCGCCGCGCGGCACAGCGGTCGCAATCAGTTGTTCGAGCACTGCCTTGGCGTCGCCCTGGAGCGATACCGCATTCGGGTAATTGCGGCCGAGTTCGAGCGGATCAATATCGAGCTGAATCACGCGCGTGCCGGCCGGCGGGATCGACCAGTCAATCGTGCCCTGCCCGCCCGTATGACTGCCGATGAAAAACACCATGTCTGCTTCGACGATCGCCTGGTTGGCACAGGCGCGTGAATACTGCCCACTCACGCCCACCGCTAGCGGATGGGTCTCGCTGATCGCACCCTTGGCATTGAGCGAGGTAGCTACCGGAATCTGCAGCTTTTCGGCGAAGGCCACCAGTTCGACCTGCGCGCGCGAGGCTGTCACCCCGCCCCCTGCGACGAGGATGGGCCGCTCGGCGCGCATCAACAACGCCAGCGCAGCAGCAACCTGCGCGTCCTCGGCACGCGGGCGAAACGGCGGCACCTGGGCGAACTGCGGCTCCACCAACGGAGCCAGTGTGGTCTTGGCATTCGCTGCCTGCCCGTGCGGGCCGCGAATCTGCAAATGCACCGGCCCGGGCGCGCCGCTGGTCGCGGCACGAAACGCCTGACGCAGCAAGTCCGGCAGGCGCGACACCTCATCCACCCGCGCGTTGAATTTGGTCACCGCATCGAACTGCGCGAAGTCCTCGACTTCCTGATAGCCGTTGCGGTAATGCGCGTTGACCGGCGGGCCGCCGGTGATGGCGATCAGCGGCGCATTGGCCATGTAGGCATCGCGCAGTCCGGCGGCAAGGTTCGAGGCCCCGATCTGCTGCGACAAGCAGACGCCCGGCTTGCCGCTGGCGCGCGCATAGCCATCGGCCATGTAGGCCGCCGACTTCTCGCCGTGGGTCATGACGCGGCGAATGTTCATCGCCTCCATTTCGGCCAGGCCACCGAGCAGGATCGCCGGCATGTAGAACACGTGGCTTACGCCATACCCCTGCATCATCTCGGCGAACAGCCGCGAGCCGGTGATTTCTGATTTTTCTGTCATTGCGTTGCGTTCTGTATGGGGTGTGTTGTGCGTGGGCTGTGTTGGGTATGGTGCTGCGCAGTGCATCTGCAGTGCCTATAGTGGCCGCGATTTTACAAGCACGACAGCGCGTCGCTACGCGCATTCATTTGCACTCACTCACACTGCTTGGCGTGCCACATCTACCGCAGACCCGCTTCCACCATGGGTTTCAGCGACACAGCCTATGTTCAATTGATTCCGGTTCGAAAAAACGGTTCGAAAAAAAACGGTGCGGCGCATCTGCGCCGCACCGTTCGTTTCCCGTTCCATGCGTGCGGGCGTCAGGCCAGCAGCTTCTTGACCAGCGCCGGCGTCAACGGATAACGCCGCATGCGAATCCCGGTCGCATCAAACACCGCATTCGCAATCGCCGCCGGGAAACAGACGATGGCCGGCTCACCTGCGCCGCCAATCGGCTGGTCGACGCGATTGATGAGTGCCAACTCAATGCTGCCCGGCATGTCGTCCATGTTGGCAATGCGGTAGGTATTCCAGTCCACGCTGGTGACACGCTTGTCGTTGAAATGCACTTCTTCGTAGAGCGAGCGGCTAATGCCCTGCATGATCTGGCCTTCGAGCGCGGCCTGCACGCCGATCGGGTTGACCATCAGGCCGCAGTCGTGGCCGATGCCGACCTTCTTGACCCAGATGCGGCCCGTGTCGCGGTTGACTTCGAGTTCGACTGCAACCGCCGCGTACGACTGATAGCCCGAGTGCAACGCTATGCCACGGCCGGTGAGCACCTTGGCGGTTTTGTCGCGCTGGGTGGATGCGCGGCTTGCCATCTCGCTACCACTGCGCGGCTGCCAGCCGAGTTTTTCCGCCGCAGCTTTCACGACCTCAATCTCGCGCGGCTCTTTGAGGTGCTTCAAGCGGAACGCGAGTGGGTCTACGCCGGTTGCATGCGCGACTTCATCGATAAAACTCTCCTGCCCGAAGCGCGTCTGCATCTCCTGCGGCGCGCGCATGTGCGCGGTGCGCATCGGCGAAGCCTCTTGCAGATAAGGCGGCACCGTCTCCCACCAATGCACGTGCTTGGGAAATTGGTAGGTCTCTTCAGGCGTGTTGAAGTTGAAGGCGTTCCACTTCTTGTGGCCGGTCTGCATGCCGACCAGCGTGTGCTCGGGGCTCTCGCCGGTGAAGCGCACGTCCCAGCCGTTGAAGCCCTTGGCCTTGAAGTACCAGCCGGTGATGTTGTTGGCGTCGTCCAGTCCCGCCTTCATGGTGATGACGCCGGCTGGCGCTTTGGGATCCCACGCCGTGCCCTCCTCGCGTGACCACTGCATGCGCACCGGGCGGCCGAAGGCTTGCGACAGCAGCGCGGCTTCATACGGCGCTTCGTCCGCGTCCGAGCGGCCATACGAGCCGGCACCGTGCATCCATTTGACCTGCACATTCGCAGCGGGGATGCCGAGAAACTTGGCGATGCCGTCACGGAGGAAGTGCGGCTTTTGCGTGTCGGCCCAGACTTCGACCTTGCCGTCTTTCACGTCCACCACACCGCACGAAGGTGAAATGCGCGCATGCGACTGGAACGCACATTCGTATTCGGCTTCGATTACGCGCTTGGATACGGCGAGCGCTTCGAGTGTGGGCTTGGCGTCGTAGTCTTTCTTGCCGCCGAACATGGGAATCGCGTTCGATGCGGTCGGTGTGGCGGCGCGAATGTAGTCGAAAGTCTTTTCTTCACCGCCGCCCAATGAGCCTGGCACATCGCTCCAGGTCACCTTGAGCGCACGCGATGCGCGAATCGCTTCCCACTCGGTCTCGGCCACCACGGCCACGAAGCCACCTTTGACAAAATGCTTCGCGCCCTTGATCGACGCAATTGACGCCGCATCCACCGACAACGGCTGTGCCCCCGCCACACGCGGGCGCACTGCGCGCGCATGCAAAAGATTGGCGGGGCGAATGTGCGCGGTGAAGTACTCCTTGGCGCTCACCTTGTCGGCAATGTCGCGGCGCTTGAAACCCTTGCCAACGATCTTGTATTGCGACGGGTCTTTGGGTTTGGCCTGGCCAGCCGCATCCATCGGGTTGCCGACGATGTTGTTCCATTTCAAGGACGTCTCGAAATTCTTGCCACCGATCAAATCGGCGTAGGTCACGCCCTTCGAAGGATCGGCTTTGACAAACACGCGGCCATTCTCGACTGCCAGTGCGTCGGCCGCTATGCCGAGCTTCGCGGCGGCAGACTCGACCAGCACGCGGCGCGCTTCGGCCGCAGCGTTGCGCAGAGGCTTGGCACCCATGCGCAGGCCCGTGCTGCCGCTGCCGCCGCCCTGATTCGGCGACAAGCGCGTGTTACCCAGTGTCACGGTTACGCTATCGAGCGCGACATCGAGTTCATCGGCCACGATTTGCGCATAGGCCAAGTCGAGGCCCTGCCCGCAATCCATCTTGCCTGAGTTGACGGTGACGGCACCATCGGCAGCGATGCGAATCCAGGTGTCGAGCGCGGAAGGATGCGGCCCGACGATGACGGGCACGGCAGGGGCAGCGCCAGCAGCGGCTTGCGCAGCAGCATCGCCCACGGCGAAGATGCCGGTGGCTTGCACGACCAGCGCGCCCGAGGTTTGCAGAAATTCGCGGCGGTTCAGAGTCAGATCATTCATGGCTGTTCTCCTTTACACCGCAGGGGCAGCAGATTGAACTTCGGCGACGGCGGCTTCACCACTGGCGGCGGCGGTCATCGTGACGCCCGCTTTTTTCACCGCCCTCAAAATGGCAATGTGCGTACCGCAGCGGCACTGCACACCCGCCAAGCCCTGGCGTATCTGCGCCTCATTTGCGCGCGGATTTTTTTCCAGCAGCGCCACCGAATGCATGATCCAGCCATTCGAGCAATAGCCGCACTGCGCTGCCTGCTCGTCAGCAAATGCCGCCTGCACCGGATGGGGCTTGCCATTCTTCTCCAAGCCATCCAGCGTGCGTATCGCCTTGTTGCCCAGCGAGCTCACCGGGGTAACGCAAGAGCGCACCGGAGCACCGTCAATCAACACTGTGCAGGTGCCGCACTGCGCAACACCGCAACCAAAACGCGGCCCCTTGAGTTTGAGACCGTCGATCAGCGCATAGAGCAGCGGCTCGTCGGTCTGTGCTTTGACAGTGCGGCGGGCACCGTCAAGGTTGATGGTGTATTCGGGCATGGCGTCTCCTCGTCAGCAGTGAAGGCGGGGAATGTACCGTATTCCCCGGCGCTAAATTGCTGCGAGTGCGTCACGATGATTGCGTTACGCGGCACCTCGTATGGGGCGCTAGACATCATTCACGCATGACTCTGCAACCTTTGGTGAGAGCCA
>JANPAR010000100.1:0-7554 GCA_031430015.1 Burkholderiales bacterium | reverse complement strand
GCGCTATGCGGCACTCGGCGCAGAGCCGGTGGGCAGCACGCCTGATGAATTTGCCGCCTATTGCCGCAGCGAACTGACCAAGTGGGCAAAGATTGTCAAGGAGTCTGGCGCGAAAGCGGACTAGAACCGGGCTGGAATTCAAACACACTGCCGTGGATGCATGACAAAGGGAGCGCACGCCAGCTTTGAGTCTGAAATGACACCGCTCCGAACAACGCATGGAGACGCGCATGACACCCCGTACCATCGACGCAGCACCCGCAAACGCAGCGCCGGCGGCAACACCTTTTGTACTCGCCCGTGCTGACGCTGCATTCGCCAACGATCCCTATCCCATCTACCAGCGCTTGCGTGACACGGCACCGCTGTGCCGCCAGCCCGATGGTTCGGTGTTCCTGTCACGCTACGACGATGTGCGCACCGTCATCAGCGACGCAGAGCGTTTCAGCTCGGACAAGCGCGTTGACTTCTTGCCCAAGTTCGGCCAGTCACCACTCTACGAGCACCACACCACGTCGCTGGTGTTCAACGATCCGCCTGCGCATACGCGGGTGCGGCGCTTGCTCTCACCGTTCTTCTCCGTGCAGGCGATGCGGCGCATGGAAGCAGGCGTCGCTGCCAACGTCGATGCCCTGCTCGATCGCGCCGCCGCGCGCGGCGTGATTGACGTGATGAGCGAATTTGCGCTCGTGATTCCGCTCAACCTGGTGTGCGATCTGCTCGGCGTGCCACCCGCAGAGCGCGAACCGCTGCGGCACTGGGCCTCGATGATTTTGGGTGGCCTGGAGCCGGTGCGCACGCCCGTGCAAATCGCCGGTGGCCATCAGGCCGTGCTCGATTTCAAGGCCTATCTGCGCGATCTCATTGCAGCGAAGCGCCGCCGCGGCATTCCTGACGATGCGCCCGATGTGCTCGACATGCTGATTCGCGAGCACGACAGCGGGAGTGGTCTGACCGAAGATGAAATCATCCACAACTGCATCTTCATGCTCAATGCCGGCCACGACACCACCACCAGCTTCATTACCAACGGCATCGACCTGTTGTTGCGCTTTCCGGAGCAGAAGGCGCGCCTTGCAGCCGACCCCGCGCTGCTGCGCAGCGCCATCGAAGAAATGCTGCGTTACGAGAGTCCCCTGCAGATCGGCAACCGCAAGGCAACAGCCGATTGCGAGATTGGCGGCGAGCGCTTTGCGGCCGGCACCTTCTTCCATCTCGGCATCGGCGCGGCAAACCACGATGAGCGCCAGTTTCCCGATCCGGACGCCTTCGACGTGGCGCGCAATCCAAACCGCCATATTGCCTTCGGGCACGGCATCCACTTCTGCGCCGGCAACTCGGTGGCGCGGATGGAAGCCTCGCTCGCTTTTGGCCGGCTGCTGGCGCGCTTTCCACGCTTCGAGCGCGCCGGGCCGGCAGTGCGTCCGCCGCGCTGGCGCTTCCGCATCATTGACGAGTTGAAAATTGATCTGCGGGCGTGCTGATGACCTGACGATGCCCGCATCACGTCACCCGCCCCGCGCTGCGTTCTACCTGGCAGCCGCCGATGCGCCAGGTCTTGTCCTGCTGCCGCTCCATCCGGTAATACGCCATCCACACTTGACCTGCCGCGTCGCTCATCTGCACCGCCTGCAGCACACCATCGACCAATCCTTCAGGTTTGAGAAACACGACCGACGCCGGACGGTAGACCACCGGGTAGCCGCTGCGCACCATGCGCATGAAGTTGCCGGGATTGCCGAACAGGCTCTGGATCGATGGCGCAGCATAGGAGAAGGCTTTGTCAGCATCGTCCCTGGCAAAGGCATCCAGTTGCGCCTCGATGATGGTGCGGACGGCGCGCGCATCGTCAGCGGCCACCTCGTTGGCCAATGCAGGCACCGCCAGGGCCAAAGCGGCCATGCTCGCGCACAGCAGCCAGTGACGCAGAAGCTTGATCATTGCACTGCCTTCATCTTCATAGCGTTCACCTTCACAGCGCCCGCGCCTGCCGCACATGGGCGGCAATCGCGCCCTCACGCATCCCCAGCGCACGCGCCGCGGCCTGGAGGTCGCTCCAGGTGTTGACATCAATCGGGATGCCGTCTTTGCGCTGCACGCGCATCTCAAGCTCGGGTTCGCCGGAGATACGCACGCGGTCCACCCCGGGCGCGGGCGGCGACTGTTTGACCCAGGCGATGAAGGCTTCCATCTGTTCGTGAAAGCGCGTGCCGCCCAGACGCGCCGGGTCGATGATGATCGACAGCATGTTGTTGTAGATGCCACTGTATTGCCCGGCTTCGTGCAGGGTCTCGCCGCCGGTGAGCGCGCCCGCCAGAATCTCGCAAATGAGTGCCATGCCGTAACCCTTGTGCTCGCCAAACGGCAGGATCGCGCCGAGCCGGCCGGCAGCGTCGCGCTCGAACATCACGCGCGGATCGTTGGTGGGAGCGCCTTGCGGGTCTATCAGGGTTCCCGGTGCCATGTCCTTTTCGTTCTGCATCGCCACCCGCACTTTGCCCAGCGCGACCTTGCTGGTGGCGAAGTCGAGAATCATCGGCGGCGTTGACGCGCCTCCTTCAGCCGCCTTGCTGGCGGCCTCGCCCGCACGCTCGCGTCCCTGTTCCATGCCCGGACTGCCGCCCGCATGACCAGAGCGTGGCAGTCCGACACAAAATGGATTCGTGGTGAAGCGCGCGTCCGAGCCGCCGAAAGGCGCGACCAGCGGCCACAGCAGCGCATTGACGAAATGGATCGATACCAGACCCGCCGCCGCGCAGTCTTCCGCCCACTGGCCGATGCGCCCGATATGGTGGCTATTGCGCAAGGCCACCAGTGCCAGGCCATCGCGCTGCGCACGCGCAATGCCAAGCTGCATCGCCTCATGCCCGATCACCTGGCCGTAACCACGCTGGCCGTCAATCATCAGCATCGAACCGAACTCGCCGGTCACCTTGGCGTGTTGATTGGCGATCAGCCCGCCGCCGCCGAGAAACTTCACGTACTGCGGAATCATGCCGGCGCCGTGCGAATCATGTCCGGACAGATTGGCCAGTACCAGATTGTTCGCCGTCAGTTCCGCTTCGCGCGCGCTGCTGCCGCCGGCGGCGACGATGGCCGCGAGAAAGGCCCGCAGCGGCACCGGATGGATAAGGATATTGGCCACGCTCATCGGGCACGCTCCGCGTTGCGCGCGACGGTATTCATCTTGGGAAAAGTGCGGTGGCTCATGCAACCCCGCAAACAATCGTGGTGCGCTGCAGGACCGCGCTGAAGGTGTATGCCATGGCGAACTCCGGCAAAATGGATCAAGCCGTCATTATGCGACGCCGGGGCCGGACGCTACATTCCCCGTCTGGCGCATCCGGGCATATGCCTGAGTATCACGCCATAGTGCAATAAGACGCGGAGCGCCACAAGCTAAGATGCGCGTCTTCACGCATTCGGCGCTTCCCCCTACGTCATTCCGAGGAACTGGATCATGTCAATTCAACTCTGGCGGCGGCCCCTGGCGCGCGCCACCGCCCGCCTCGCCCGCCTCGCCTGCATCGCATGCATCGCTTGCAACCTCGGCGTCGCCACCTCTGCTCTCGCGCAAAGCGGTGCTACCGATGTCGCGCACTTTGACGTGTATGCCGAGGGCGACACGATTCACCTGCTCACCGGCCACGGCAAAAAAGGCGGGCCGTCGATCCTGCTGTACCACCGCGTCTCCAAAGACGCTGGTGCTAGCTGGAGCAAAGCGGTGCGCGTCAACGCCGGCACCGAACGTTTATCGGCGCATCACCCAGGTGAGAACCCGTCCATCGCGGGCAATGGCAACCGCATCGTCGTGGCGTGGACCGCACCACGCCCGAATGCGCGGCGTGGCGGTTTGATTCAAACGGCGGTGTCGGATGACGGCGGCGCTACCTGGAAAAACGGGCCATCGCCCTTTTCTGACGCCGCCGGCTCGCAAACTTTCATGCGCATGGTCGCGGCCGCCAACAGTGGTGGCGCAGCGGCGCGCGCCATGCACATGGTCTGGCTCGACAGTCGCGATGGCCGTCAGGGGCTGCGCTATGCCAAGTCCGATGACCTCGGCGCAAGCTGGGGCAAGGACGCCGCCCTCGTCCCGCTGACCTGTGACTGCTGCTGGAACAGCGTCGCCACGCGACCGGCTGCAGGTGGCGCGAGCGAGGTCTCGGTGCTCTATCGCGGTGGTGACCCGCGCGACATGATGCACATGGCGTCGGCCAGTGGAGCAAAGTGGAGCGCTCCGTCGTCCATCGGTGGCTTCGACTGGCGCGTCAACGGCTGCCCCCACGTCGGTGGCGCACTTGTGGCGCGCGGCAATACCTTGCACACGCTGGTGTGGACTGGCAAGGACGGCGTGCTCGGTCTGTATCACGCAAGCCTGGCGGGCGCTGGAGACGCAGGCAGCGCGGCCAACTGGAGCAAACCGAAAAAGCTGGGTACTGATGACGCCAAGAATGCCGATCTCACCGTGATGCCGGACGGCAGTCTGGTGGCGGTATGGGATGAATCAACCGGGCGCGGCTCACCGCTGCGCATGGCGAAGTCCACTGACGGCACCACCTGGAGCGCGCCTGAAACCATCGCTGCCCATCGTGAAGCCACACACCCGCGCGTGGTCGCCACATCCACGGGCGCGGCAGTGTTCTGGTTCGAGGGATCGCCGTGGAACAGCGCACGGCTGCTGGTCAACGGCAGGGAAATCAGCGCGCCTTAGTCCACGGCGGTGCAATTCGGCGCAACTGAGTGTGCCAAAACCCTTGGTGCAAGCGCCTCACCGGCCATCGATGCCGCGAGAGCCTCTCCAGGAGCGGCTCTCAGGCCATCTGCATAGACCAAAAACTACAGATCAAGCGGATTGGTGCCCGCCATCGCAATGCTCTCCTGATGTTCCTTGGGCAGCAGCGCTTCGACCTCAAAGGTTGCGGGCACCAGCTCCGACCATTGATTGACGATTTTGTGCAAGGTGCCGGGCGAGTCGACATCGAAAATGATGACCGCGCCGCGCCCGAGCTTGGTGTAGATGTGTTTGGCAACGCCCTTGGCTGCCAAATCGTTGATCCATGCCCACCACTTCTTTTGCCCGCCGCGTGCTGCCGAGGGGGACATGGCTGCGGGCGTGCTGATGACCAGATAATGCATAGTGCCTCCAGAGAAAAACGTTAAGCGGGGAGTTCAATCGTCAGCATCAAGCTGCTCAATGACTTTCCATGCGCGTCCTGCGCCAGCGAGCGCGTCACGCCACCCCCGAGCGCGCCTTCGATCACAAAGTTGAGCGCGCGCAGCTTGGGTAACTCGTAGCGCTGTACCGGCCCTTTGGCGGTGTGCGCAAACGCCTGCATTACACGCTCGGCGGTCAGGTGCTCGCGCAGGAGGTTCCAGCCTGCTTCGTCATAGGCAATCACCGAGATGTTGGAGGTGTCGCCCTTGTCGCCGGCGCGGCTGTGCGCCAGATCGTAGACGCGCTTCGTGGCGCTTTTCGCGCTGCTTTTTGGGTTGCCATTCATGCTGCATGCACCTCCACCTTGACCTGCGCATCCACCAGCGCACGCGGCAGCAACACCGACTGCACCGCGAGCACTTCGCGCACGATGGGGTCGGAGCCGCCCGCGCCGCCGCTCGGCCCGTTGACATGCAGGGCGCGCGTCTCGAAACCGACTGCCTCAGCCGCACGCCGGTCGGTGGTGCGGCAGGCGAGACGCATGCGTACTTCGTAAGGCTCGGCTTTTTCCACTGCACCGTTGCCATGCAGACTGGAGATGCCGATCAGATCGACGCGCACTTCGGAATAGGTGAAGCCGGTATCGCGCAAACGCTGCTGCACCACTTCGGCAGCGAGCTTGGCCTTGGCCACCGCGTTGATGCCGGCATAGGAGATTTGTCCCTCACCGATGAATCCATCGTGATAGCCCACCGTCACCTTGTAGGTGGGGGTGCGCGGGAGTGCGCGCGCGCCAGTAAGGCGCACGCGATTGAGGCCATCGTTAATCAAATCGACATCGGTGAAGTCAAGCACGCAGTCGGGCGTGATGTAGCGCGCCGGGTCGTGTACTTCGTAAATCAATTGCTCGGTGCAGGTGGCGCGATCCACGCGACCGCCAGCATCTTCCAGTTTGCTGATCCAGATGTCACCTGTGCCGCTCACATCGGCATAGGGGAAACCGAGGCGCGCGAGATCGGTCACGTCCTTCTTGCCGGGGTCGGCGAAGCAGCCGCCGCTGGCCTGCGCGCTGCATTCAAGCAGGTGGCCGGTGGCGATGCCGGCGGCGATGCGCGGCCAGTCGTCGTATTCCCAGCCGTAGTGATGCATCAGCGGCGCGAGGAACAACGAAGGGTCGGCGACGCGCCCGGTGATCACCACCTGCGCGCCGGTCTCCAGGCCGCGGCAGATCACGTCAGCCCCGAGGTAAGCATTGGCCGACGCCATGCGCGGCAGCAGGGATTCGAGCGGTTCGCCCGATTCCATCAAGGGCAAATGCGGCTGCGCGCGCATGATGGCGCTCACGTCATCGCCCGTGACAGTGGCGCACTTGAATCCCTGCGCGCCAGCCAGGTTGCGTTCGCGCACATGCTCGAGAATCAGCCGCGCCGCAGCCGGCGGGTTGGCCGCGCCCATGTTGGAGACGATGCGCACACCGTTGCGCAGGCAGGCCGGCAACACTGCGGCCATCCGGTCCATCAGACGCGGCGTGTAGCCGAGTGCGGGATTCTTCAGGCGCGTGAGATTCTCACGCGCGATGGTGCGCTCGGCCAGGCATTCGAACACCAGGTAGTCGAGTTCACCGCGCTCGGCCAGCGCGACGGCGGGCGCGATGCGGTCATCGGCAAAACTTGCGCCGGCACCGATGCGCAATACGTTTGAAGGTTTTTTCATTCGGGCATCATTCCTGTGAGCACGCTTCGCATCAATCGCGCAGGTCAGTCGGGTACGTCAATCGAGCTTCGCGCCCGCTTCGCGCACCAGCTTGGACCATTTCGCCAGCTCATTGCCGATGTAGCTGCGAAACGCGGCAGGGTTGAGCACATCGGGCTCCATGCCCTGGCGCCGCAGTTGCTCAATGAATTCAGGCGACTGTGCGATTTTGAGCGCATCCACGTACACCTTATTGATGATCTCATCGGGTGTGCCGATCGGGGCCAGCAGGCCATTCCACGCCGACACGTCGAAGTCGGGAAAGCCCGCCTCGGCAACGGTCGGCACTTCAGGGAAAGCGGACGAGCGCATCGCGCTGGTCACGGCGAGCGCCTTGATCTTGCCGGCCTTCACATGCGGTAATGCGCTCGCCACGGCTGGGCAGGCGAGCGGAATCTGGTTGCCCATCAGGTCGGTGAGCATTTGCGCAATGCCCTTGTAGGGCACATGCACGAGGCTTGCGCCCGAGCGCGACTTGAGCATTTCGAGCGCGAGGTGCGTCACGCTGCCATTGCCGCCCGACCCATAGTTGACGGTGCCGGGGCGCGCTTTGGCCAGCGCCACCAGTTCAGGGATGTTCGATGCGGCGAACGAAGGATGCGCGATGATCACCAGCGGTGCCGACCCCGCTTTCATCACCGGCTTGA
>JANPAR010000099.1:0-12597 GCA_031430015.1 Burkholderiales bacterium | reverse complement strand
TTCGGCGCAGGCGGCGCGCGCAGCGGTGCGCTCACTCGACGGTGCGTTCTCACGCGAGGTGCATGCGCTGCGCGATGAACTGGTGACGCTGCGCATGCTGGTCGAAGCGACGCTCGATTTCCCCGATGAGGAGATTGATTTTCTTAAACGCGAACACGCGTGGCAGCGGGTTGATGCGCTGAGAGCCGCTCTGGGGGCCATTCTTGGCCGTGCCACACAGGGCGCGCGCTTGCGCGGTGGGTTGAACGTGGTATTGGCCGGGCGGCCCAATGTGGGCAAGTCGTCGTTGCTCAATGCGCTGGCTGGTGAAGAGGCAGCGATTGTCACCGCCGTGCCGGGCACCACGCGCGACCGCATTGAAAAAGCGATCCTGATCGAGGGCATGCCGCTCAACATCATCGATACCGCCGGCCTGCGTGACAGCGTTGACGAGGTCGAGCGCATTGGCATCGCGCGCACGCGCGAAGCCATTGGCCGTGCTGACCTGGTATTGCATCTGGTTGACGCAGCGGCAGGCATGACGGCGGCGGACGCACAGGTTGCCGCCGAGTTGCCAGCGGATGTTGCGCGCCTGACGCTGATGAACAAGATCGACAGCGCGAGGCTGCCCGCCAGAATCGAGGAGCGAGCGCAGGGTGCAGGGGTGATTGTTGGTGCCGGTACCGGCGCGAGTGCGTTGACGGGGCCAGGCACTCCCATTTCGGCGGGCACACGAGGAGCAAGCAGCGCAACGATTTATCTCTCCGCCAAAACGGGCGCAGGCCTCGATTTGCTGCGTGCGGAATTGAAACGCCATGCGGGCCTTGAAGGCGCGGGCGAAGATGTGATCCTCGCGCGCGCTCGCCACGTCGATGCGCTGACACGGGCTTTGAGCGGTGTGGATGCAGCGTTGCCGCATCTCAACCCCGCCGCGCTGGCCTTGGAACTGTTCGCCGAAGAGCTGCGCCTTGCGCAAGACGCGCTCAACACCATCACCGGTGAATTCACGCCGGATGATTTGCTGGGCGAAATCTTTGGGCGCTTTTGCATCGGCAAATAGATTGTGGCGCGTTACGCGCATGCTCTACTTGCCGAGGTTGCGCTCCAGCGTCGCCAGCGCCTTGGTGTAGCTGTTGTCCGCTTCCACCGCGCGCAAGCGCGCGTCCTGCATCACGATCTGCGCTTCAATGTGCTGCACGCGGCCGAGGCGTCCGGCTTCGACCTGGGCCAGCACTGCAGTGTGCTGGCGCGCGGCGGTGGCGGCCAGTTCGGCGGCGGCGGTGCGCTGTGCGCGCGCGCTGACGGCGGCGGCGTAGGCGGTTTCGGTTTCTTCGAGCGCCTTCAATACGGCTTCGCGGTAGAACGCGGCCAACTCTTGCGCGCTGGCGTCGCGCGCTTCGAGGCGCACGCGCGCAGCGCGCACCTCGGGGCGTTCGAGCAGGGCGACGGGCAACGCCGCGCGGATTGCATACGCAGCTTCCGCTGGTGCCAACGCAGGCGCCGGCACGGGTGCAGATGCGGACGCAGGTTCGCCGGCGTTCTCGCCGGTCAGCGCGGCGATGCGCGCGTTGGCTGCGGCGCGCTCTTGCGTAGCGCGCACATTCAATGCGCGCGCCTTGATCGCGGCTTCGTTCATGCGTTCAAGATCGGCCTGCGTTGCCAACCCGGCGGCGAGTCGTTGATTGATCAGCAGTAATCCTTGCGCGCCGAGTGCATCGAGCACGCGTGCGATGCCGAGTTTGGTCTCGGCGGTGCGTGCGTCGAACCATGCGTGGGCCAACTCTTCTGAGAGTTGTAGATCAAGGCGCGCCAGTTCGGCCGCGTGCATGCGCTGCTCGATGTCACCGCCGGAAAAACTGCGCCGTGCATTGCTGACGCGCGCTTCAGCCTGCGCGCGTGCCGGGCTGTGTATGCGTGTCAGCGCAATCAGGCGTGCGAGCGCCGGCTCGCCGAGCGATGCGTCACGTGCGCTGCTTTCCACTGCATCGGCAGGGGCGTTGCGAAAGGTGGTTGGGAGTAGGACTGCCGGAACGGTAGATGCAGCGGCGGCTTGCGCGGATGCAGCCGGTGCGTGAGTCAACAGCACCAGCGGGAGTATCACCGGCAAAACCAGGGTGTTGACGAAAGCCCATTGGCCTATGCCGCCAAGAGTGGCTCCCACCAATGCGTTTGCGGTGATGCCAGCGAAGAACCGCATGCCTACTTGCTCGCAGGCCTGGCGCCTTTGGCGATTCGCACCAAGACGCGCTGGCCGATCAGGGGTTCAACAGCCGCAGCACTGCCGCCTGTCTCCAGCGTGACGATCATCTCCACGCTGCGCACATCGGCGCGCTCGGCCGGGTCGTCCGACGGGGCACGTGCGCCGAAAGCGAGGCCGATGCTGGCAATCTTGCCCTTGAGCACGCGCGATTCGTCCGCTTCGAGCACCACATCGGCGGGCATGCCGGGCGCTACCTGGGTCACGAAGCGCTCTTCCAGATCGGCGCGCACCACGAGTGGCGCTTTGGGCGCGAACAGGAACAAGGGTGCGTTGGCAGCGGCTTGTGCGCTGTCGCCGGCGCGCGCAAAGCGTTTGATGATGCGGCCATCGCTGGGCGCGCGCACGGCGCGCAGCTCGACTTCGAGTGACGCGAGTTTAATGCGCGTTTGCGCGGCGGCGCTTTGCGCGCGCAGGGCGTCGGTTTCGGCGCGGATCAGCGCGACCTGATCGCGCCGCTCGTCGCGCTCGGCGCGGGCCACTGCTTGCGTTGCCACCAGCGGCTCGACACGCGTGAGTTCGCGTTCGGCGGCGGTGAGCTTGATTTGCAGTGGCTTCATGCGCGCATCAATTTCGCCCACTTCGTTACGGGCGGCTTCGAGTTGCAGGCGTGCTTGACGGTCATCGAGTTGTGCGAGCAGCGCGCCCTTTTTAACTTCAGCGCCGTCGCCCACGAGCAAGCTGGCGATGATGCCGTCGCGTGCCGTGCCGAGGCGCGTGAGGCCGCCGGCCACGTCGACGCGGCCTTTGGCGAAGGCGGCGTATTGGCCTGTGGCTGCGGCGGGCGCTGGTTTGGACTGTGCGTGTGCGCTGCCTGCGCCAGCCGCACTGCCCGCAATCCCAACGGTGGCAATGGTGGCGAAGGTAAAGAGCGCGCCAATCGACGCGCAACCGATGGCCGAAAACAGCGTTGCGGCAAGTCCGCTGCCGCGCCGTAGATCAATGAGGAATCTGGCGTTCATCAGAAACAATTCTCCCGTCTTCCAGGTGGATTACGCGGTGCGCAAAGTGGGTGAGGCGCGGATCGTGGGTGACACACAACACCGCCGCGCCACGCTCGGTGGCGGCGCGCTGCATCAGCAGGGCGACAGCCTGCCCGTTGTTGCCATCAAGCGCTGAGGTCGGCTCATCCGCAAACAACAGTGTAGGCGCTTTGGCAAGCGCGCGGGCAATGGCGACGCGCTGCTTTTCGCCGCCCGACATCTCGGCTGGTTTCAAGTGCGCGCGTGATGCGAGGCCCACCGCAGCGAGCGTGTCGCGCGCGCGCTGGCGGGCTTCGGCGGGCTTCACGCCTTGGTATTGCAAGGGCAAGACGACCTGGTCTTCGGCGTTGAGTGCAGGAAACAAATTGAAGCCCTGAAAGATGAATCCGCAATGCCGAAGGCGAAACGCGTCAAGTGCAGCCGGGCGCAGTTGCCACAGGTCTTGGCCGAGCGCGCTGACGCGGCCGGCGTCGGGGCGGGTGAGGCCCGAGAGCGCGGCGAGCAGCGTGCTTTTGCCCGAGCCGGATGGCCCGCTCACGAGTGTGAGTTCACCGGCAGCCAACTCAACCGAGACGCCAAACAGTATCTGCGCCGAGGTCTTGCCGCTGGTGAAGCGTTTGTCGAGCGCGGTGGCCGAAATGGCGGCGGGCGGTTCCTGTGGCGCGTGGTTGTGGCTGCCATCCGAGTGCGCCGGGATTGCCGAACCGATAGGGGAGTTATTCATCGGAGCAATGCCGCCGGATCGGCACGCCCAAGCGCGCGCAATGCGAGCAGTCCTGAACCGATGGCGATGATGAGGGTGAGTGCGGCAGTGAGCGCGAGCGTCCAGTGCGGAAACGCAATCGCGACATACGCGTGGTGTGCGGCCAGATGAATCAGCCAGGTGAGCAGGCCGGTGATGAGCAGCCCCGCGATGCCGATCCAGAACGATTGCTCAATCACCACCGCGCGCAGTGCGCTTTGCGCCACGCCGAGCGCGCGCAGGGTGGCGTACTCGCGGATTGACGTGGTGATGGCGGCCATCAGGGTCTGGCTGGTGATGAGGATGCCTACGATGAGGCCGAGCAGGGTGGAGAACGCGAAGCCTGCGCCCGCGCCCGACTCGGTGAGCCAATACCATTGTGAGCGGTGCGAGAACTCGCGCGCCGTCCACACCTGAAAGTGTTTCACCGGCCCCCGTGGGTTCAGTTCGGCGCGCACGGTTTCGGCGAGCGCGGCGTCGCCCGGGGTTTTGAGCCGCAGCAGAAAGTAGGACACCTCTTGCTGCTCGCGTGCTGCCGAGCCGTCGATGGTGCGCGCCGAGGAGAGCGAGGTGACGATGTTGACGCCGCCGATGGCGCGCAGGCCTTTGATCGCAGCGACTACCTTGACGCGCTTGCCGCCGATCTCTGCGGTGTTGCGCGGTATCACGCCGTTTTTCGCGGCGCTGCTTGCTGCGGTTTGTGGAGCGCCGGGCGCCGCCGGGCCGTTTGCGGCTGCCGGCTCTTTGGCGCCGGTACCGTCAATGTTGGTGAGACTGATCCCGAGCTTGTCGATATCCGCTTCGTCGATGATGACGGTCATCGGTTCGAGCAGCAGCGCGCGCGTTTGCGCAGGCAACACCTTGGCGAAGGCCATGCCGTCAGCCGCGGGGTCAATCCCGAGCAGATAGGCAAACAAGTTGGCGCCGTCCGGTGTGCGCCAATCACTCTGCGCAAAGAGGAAGGGCTCAAGGTCAGCGACTTGCGGGTGCAGGCGCAGCCGCGTTTCGACCTGCGCGTTGAATGGCTTGCCGAGGTCTATGCTCTGCGTGCCGGTGAACCCGGCCCAGAGGTCGGCATCGGACTCATCGATGTAGACGGCGACGGTGCCGAACATGCCGATCAGCAAACCGAGTTGTACCAGCACCAAGAGGCCGGAGAAGGCGACCGCCAAAACAGCGGCGAGGAAGCGCCGCCATTCGTGGCGCAGGGTGGCGCGGGCGAGGGAGACCATGTCAGGCGGCGCGGACAAGCCGGAAAGGCGCTGGTTGGCGGTTGATGCACGAGAACATCATGGAACGCGAGCATAGCAGCGTTAACCCGCACCGCTGCCGCCGCGCGCGGCGGGCCTGCGACAATAATGGCCTGCGCACTTGGTACGCAGTTCGAGGTTCGGTTGCCGGTTCAGTGGGTGATTCGGCTGGTGGTTGGATGGGTGCTGATTTGGTGGTTATCTGGCGGCGGTGTGGCAGCAAGCCGGCAGTCTTAGCAAGGAGCAAACATGCAAATGTTGGACGCGAATCCACGCGGTGGGCGGTACCGCATTGAGAGGAGCAAGATCTCGATGAAGGGCTTGCTCGCAGCTCTGGCGGCGGGTCTGTTGATGCAGTCCGCCATGGCCCAGGACTACCCGGTGCGCCCGATCAATTTTGTCGTGTCCTACGCGGCTGGCGGCAATGGCGACATTCGTGGCCGCCAGATTGCGCAGAAGCTCACCGGCATTTTGGGCAAGCCCGTGGTGGTGCAGAACATGGCTGGTGCGGGTGGCAATATCGGCACCGATTTTGTCGCCAAGGCCGTACCGGATGGCTACACCATTGGCATGGGGAGCTTTGCGCCGATGTCGGTCAATGCAGCGCTGTTCAAGAGTCTGCCGTTCAACCCGAAGACTGATCTGTTGCCGGTGGTGCTGATCGAGCGCGGCCCGCTGGTGCTGATGGTGCATCCGAAGTCGCCCTACAAGAGTGTGCAAGAGGTGGTCGATGCGGCGCGAGCGCGGCCAGGCGTCCTGTCGGCCGCGAATGCGGGCATCGGCGGCTCCCATCATTTGTCGGCGGAGCTGTTCCGGCAATCAGCCGGCATCGACATCATCAATGTGCCCTACAAGGGTGGCGCGCCAGCGACCACGGATTTGCTGGCCGGCAATGTCGACATGATGTTTGAACAGATGTATGCGGCCGCGCCGTCGATGGCGAGCGGCAAGCTGCGTCCGCTGGCGATGACTGGCAGCCGGCGCTTGCCACAGTTTCCCGATGTGCCGACGTTTGGCGAAGTCGGCTTTCCTAAAGTGGTGGTGCTCAACTGGCAGGGCGTGATCGTGCCCAAAGGCACGCCCGCGGCGATTGTTGCCAAGCTCAACGACGCCGTGAACCGCGCGCTCAAGGAGCCGGACATGCGCGACAAGATCACTTCACAAGGCAACGAAGTGGCAGGCGGTACGCCAGAGGAATACGCCGCGTTGATTGCGAGCGAGTCGGAGAAATGGGCGCGTGTGGTGCGTGAAGCGAAGATTCGTCCGGAGTGATGCCCTGAGTTACACCTATCAATTTGGGGTGAGGCAAGTGTCACCAGGGTCATGGCGCGCGGGCGCTGCATGAGCGCACCACTGCCACAACGTCCGCAGGATGCGTCCGATGCTCAGGGCGCGGCTCAGGGCGCGGATCAGGACTCGCCGGGTCAACGCGCGGGCAGAGGTTCGGTACGCGCGCAGGGTACTGCGTTGCTGCTTTGCATTGCCGCAGGCGCGCTGTGCGCGTGGCTGCACACGCCGATTCCGTGGATGCTCGGGCCGTTGTTTGCGATGGCGATTGCACGCTGGCGCGGGTTGAGCGTCGATGCGCCGCGTGGTTTCCGCAACTGCGGGCAACTGTTGATCGGCACCGCGCTGGGCTTGTATTTCACGCCCGAGATGCTGCGCCTGGTGGCGAAATTCTTCCCCTGGATGGTGGCCGCCGGTTTGTTCGCCATCTTGATCGCGTTTGTCTGCGCGCAGGTGCTGACGCGCTGCGCGCGCCCGTTCACGATTGATGCGACGACGGCATTCTTTGCCTGCGTGCCGGGCGGTGCGTCAGAGATGGCCAATCTCGCCGAGCGTTACGGCGGGCGGCAGGATCTGGTGGCGGCCGGGCAGAGCCTGCGCATCTTGATCATCGTTGCGGTGATTCCGTTTGTTTATACCTACTCGGGCATTCACGGCGCCGATGCCTACGCGCCCGGCCCCAAATTGGTGGAGATGACCGGCCTCGCGCAACTGCTGGCGCTGTCGATTGTGGCGGGCTTGTTGGCCCATCGCACCGGTGTGCCCAATGGCTTTGTGCTCGGTCCCTTGTTCGCGACCATCGTGCTGACCGGCACCGGGCACCTGTGGTCGGCGATGCCACAGTGGCTGATCAACGCCGGGCAATTGATGCTCGGTTGCGCGCTCGGTGCGCGCTTTGAGCAGGATTTTTTTCGCAGCGCACCGCGCTTCTTGTTCGCGGCGGGCGTAGCCACGTTTGCCGCGCTCGGCTTGTCATCGGCGTTTGCGCTCGCAATGGGCGCGCTGGCCGGGATTCACTGGACCACGGCCATCCTCGCGCTCGCGCCCGGCGGCATGCCCGAGATGAGCATCACCGCCAAGGTGTTGCAACTCGGCGTACCGGTGGTGGTGGCGTTTCATGTCACGCGCATGGCGATTTTGGTGACCATCAGCGGGGTGGTGTTCAAGCGGTTTTTGAAACCGCGTGATTGAAGCCAGTTGCCGAGGCTTCGCGTATTGGCCAACGCCTATGCCAACATCGGGGCTTGGAGAAAGTTAAGAGGCGACTGATATGAGCTGGGATCCTTCGCAATACCTCAAATTCGGCAACGAGCGCCTGCGCCCTGCACTCGATCTCTTGGCGCGTGTGCCGCTGGAAAACCCGCAGCACGTGGTCGATCTTGGCTGCGGCGCGGGCAACGTCACGCAGTTCATCGCGCAGCGCTGGCCGCAGGCGCAGGTGAGCGGTGTCGATAGCTCTGCCGAAATGCTCGCCAAGGCGCGCGGTGCGTTTCCGGCAGCGCAATGGATTGAATCAGGCATCGGCACCTGGCAGCCGGATGCACCGGTCGATCTGATCTACTCCAACGCCGCGCTGCACTGGCTGCCCGGCCACGCCGGGTTGTTCCCCGCCCTCATGGCCAAGCTCAAACCAGGCGGCGTGCTCGCAGTGCAGATGCCGCGCAATTGGGGGGCACCTTCGCACACCTCGATCGACGCCGCGCTTGACGCACTCGGCCTCGCACCCGCACAGCGCGCCACGATCAATGCGGCCAAACTGAACACGCCGGTGTCTGAACCTGCGAACTATTACGATTGGTTAAAGCCGCATGCCGCGCAGATCGACATGTGGGAGACGCTCTATACCCACGTGCTCACTGGCAGCAACGCCGTCGCTGAGTGGGTCAAGGGCACGGCATTGATCCCCGTGATGAACGGCCTGAAAGCCTTGGTGGATGCGGGTGCTGGCGGGATGTCGTCGGAGAGCGGCTTGCACCAACGATTCTGGGCTGATTACTGTGCAAGAACCAATGCTGCCTATCCGCAACGCGGCGATGGGACGACGTTGTTGCCGTTCCGGCGTTTGTTTTTGGTCGTGGCCAGGTCCGGGGAGTAGCGGGGCCGCGCCAACCAGCGGCGGGATCGATTTGATTCCTGTTACCCTTACCGTCCCGCTGTGAACTGCGCCTTACTGCGCTGCTGCCATGTCAGAATCCCAAGACCGCGTCCTCTACGAACTTGTCATGCGTGATGACCGCCGGCCGTCGCCGTTTTGCTGGCGTACGCGCATGGCGCTGGCGCACAAGGGTCTTGAATACGCTGTCGTGCCGGTGAAGTTCACCGACAAGCAGGTGATCGCGTTTGCCAACACCAAGCAGGTGCCGGTGCTGGTTGATTTTGGCGAAGTGGTGACCGATTCGTGGGCGATTGCCAAGTATCTCGACGACAATTATTACGCTGAGCGCCCGCTGTTGATGGGCGGTGGCACGCGCTTTGTGAATCAGTGGGTCGATACGCAATTGCATCCGGTGCTGGTGCGTCTGGTGTTGAAGGACATTTACGATCACGTGCATCCGGATGATCGCGAGTATTTCCGCACGACGCGCGAGCAGCGGTTTGGCATGACGATTGAAGCGGTACACGCCGAGCGGCCCAAGCATGAGCAGGAGTTCAAGCGAATACTGGGTTTTTTGCGCGAGATGCTGCGTGCCCAGCCCTTTGTGTGCGGCAAGTCGCCGGCCTATGCGGACTACATCGTGTTTGGCGCGTTTCAGTGGGCGCGCTCGATCAGCCCGTTTGTGCTGCTCGACAAGGCGGACCCAATCGCCGAGTGGCGCGACCGTATGTGCCGCCTCTACGGCAGTCTCGCCAACACCGTGCCGCATTACGACTGAGTAGCGGCTGACGCGGGTGTCAAGCGGTTGCCAAGCGGATGCCGTGTAACGATGCTATTTTGCATCGTGAAAAGGCATTTCAATTTGCGTGCAAAAGCAGGCACAACGCAGCGCCTTTGTGCTACAGTCGCGCACCTTTTTTTTGAACCGGGTTTCCCTGGACGAAGAATGCGTGTTTCTCCGGGGTGTCAGAGCGGGCCAGAAGCCTGATTCGACGCTCCGCACGAAGTCCCACCTCATCCCGCCTCGGGCTTCGACACCTCTCCCACCGAAAAACAGTTCGTTTCCTTTGACTTCCAAAGAGGAGCGCGGATGAGCGCACAACTGAATAACCTCGGCGCAGCACCAAGCTGGGTCAAAAATGCCAAGCTCAAAGATTGGGTCGCGACCACTGCGGCGCTGACCAAGCCCGACCGCATCTATTGGTGCGACGGCACGCAAGAAGAGTACGACCGCCTGATGGCCGAGATGTGTGCCACTGGCATGATCAAGAAACTGAACCCGGTGAAGCGCCCCGGCTGCTTCCTCGCGCTGTCCGACCCGCAGGACGTGGCACGTGTCGAAGAGCGCACCTTTGTCTGCTCCGCAACGCAAGCCGCCGCCGGCCCGATGAACAACTGGGTGGCCCCCGCCGAAATGCGCGCCACCATGGGCAAGCTGTTTGACGGCTGCATGCGCGGCCGCACCATGTATGTGGTGCCGTTTTCGATGGGGCCGCTGGGCTCCCATATCGCGCAGATTGGCGTCGAGCTGTCCGACTCGCCCTACGTTGCCGTCAGCATGAGGCTGATGACGCGCATGGGCCGCGCGGTGTACGAAGTGCTCGGGGCAGATGGCTATTTCGTGCCCTGCGTACACTCGGTGGGCGCACCCTTGCAGCCCGGCCAGAAGGACGCGCGCTGGCCCTGCAACAACGAGCAGAAATGGATCGTGCATTACCCCGAAACGCGCGAGATCTGGAGCTTCGGCTCCGGCTACGGTGGCAACGCGCTGCTCGGCAAAAAGTGCCTGGCGCTGCGCATTGCCTCAGTGATGGCGCGCGACGAAGGCTGGCTCGCCGAACACATGCTGATCCTTGGCGTGACCAATCCGCAGGGCGAAAAGACCTATGTCACCGGCGCGTTTCCCTCCGCTTGCGGCAAGACCAATTTCGCGATGCTGGTGCCGCCCAAGGGTTTCGAGGGCTGGACGGTCACGACGATTGGCGAAGACATTGCCTGGATCAAACCCGGCAAGGATGGCCGCCTGTACGCGATCAACCCCGAGGCCGGCTATTTCGGCGTCGCCCCGGGCACCAATTACCACTCCAATCCCAATTGCATGAAGGCGATTGAGGCCGACACCATCTTCACCAACGTGGCCGAGACGCCCGATGGCGACGTCTGGTGGGAAGGCATGACGCCTGAAGCGCCGGCCAAATTGACCGACTGGCAAGGCAAAGAGTGGACGCCGGGTTGCGGGCGTGTCGCGGCGCACGCCAATTCACGCTTCACCGTTGCCGCCACGCGCTGCCCTTCACTCGATGCGCAGTGGGACGACCCTAATGGCGTGCCGATTTCGGCCTTCATGTTCGGTGGCCGCCGCTCTGACACGCAGCCCTTGGTGGTCGAGTCGCTCGACTGGGAAGACGGTGTCTACAAGGCTGCGACCATGGGGTCGGAGACTACCGCAGCCATTGCCGGCAAGCAGGGCGTGGTGCGCCGCGACCCGATGGCGATGATTGCCTTCGTCGGCTACAACATGGGCGACTACTTCAAGCATTGGCTCAGGATCGGCAAATCGATCAGCCACGCGCCGAAGATTTATCAGGTCAACTGGTTCCGCAAGAACGCCGACGGCAAATTTGTGTGGCCCGGTTTTGGCGAAAACATGCGCGTGCTGAAGTGGGTGGTCGAGCGTTGCCAGGGCAAGGCCGCTGCCGCATCGACCGCGCTGGGCAACACGCCCGAGTACAAGGATTTGCATTGGCAGGGCGTCGATTTTGACGCGGCCAAATTTGCCAGCGTCACCAGCGTCGACAAGGCGCAGTGGCAGGCCGAACTGGCGATGCACGACGAGTTGTTCAAAAAGCTGGAGGGTTATGTGCCCGCCGAGCTTTTGCAAAAGCGCAAGGGGCTGGAGACAAGACTGGCGGGATAACACCGCCGGCAGACATAAGCAAGACCGCAATAGAGCAGGACACAACAATAACAATCAGATAACAATCAACAGCAAACAAAAAGGCCGCTCAGAGAGCGGCCTTTTTGTCGATGCCAGTTTGAATGTTCTTGTGCGTTTTATGCCACGAAGTGCATACTCCGGGCCGACGAAACATTTTGGCCCAGTCAAGGCGTTCACAGCCTCAAGCGCTGCGTTGTTTCACGTGAAACCTTCAGGAGAAAACAATATGCAAAAAACCCTAGTTGCCGCCAGTCTTCTGGCCACTGCTGCCGTCTTTGCCGCCGCGCCAGCCGTCGCGCAGATAGCTGTCTCCGCCAACGACGGCAAGGTCAAAATGGAAAACGGCGTCGTCAAAACTGTGCCCAACAACCCGGACACGGTCGCCATCATCGACCTCAAGGCGAAGCCGCCCAAGTTGTTGCACGAGATCGAAGCGCCCACCTCAATCGTCGGGCCGCCGACCTCCGCCGCCGTTTCGCCGGACGGCAGCATTGCGCTGGTCACTGCCAACATGAAGCTCGACAACTCCGACCCACCCAAGCAGGTGCCGGACAACCGCATGTCGGTGATTGACCTCACCCTCAACCCTCCGGTGGTGATCGCGACGGTTGAAACCGGCAAAGGCCCGGCAGGGGTGGCGATATCGCCCAAGGGCAACCTCGCGCTGGTGGCGAACCGGGAAGAGGGGACGGTCTCGGTGTTCGCGATTGACGGCAAAAACCTCACCTCCCTGGGCAAGATCGATCTGGGCAACGAGAAGTCTGGTGCTTCTGGCGTGGCCATCAGCCCCGGCGGCCGGATGGCGCTGGTGACGCGCGACGGCGACAACCGCACCTCGGTGCTGGCCATCGAGCAGACCGGCGTGGTCTATACCAAGCGCGACATCTACTCCGGCCTGCGCCCCTACGGCGTGCAGATTTCGAGCAAGGGCAATGTGGCGGTGGTGGCCAACATCGGCATCGGCCAGGGCGACGCCGACACGGTCAGCCTGATAGACCTGTCGCTCAACCCGCCGCGCGTGGTCGAGACCATCAGCGTCGGTCAAACGCCCGAAGGCATCGCCATG
>JANPAR010000098.1:0-3997 GCA_031430015.1 Burkholderiales bacterium | reverse complement strand
GGGGGGTCGGGTGCTGCCTTTTTCACTACGCATTTTGTCCCAGAATTTGGCGAAGTCGTGGGTGACGGTCATGCCTGCCAGTTGGGTTTTCAATGCCTCCGGCAGATCAACGTAGGCCGCGTGCATATTGCAAAATTCGGTGTTGCCCAAGGGTTGCCCCGCGCGGTGTGGGATCTCGATGCCGTAGAGCACATTGGTGAACGCAATCATGCTGCTGTAGGACATGTCGGTATGCCAGTCCTGCCCGGCGTCACTCATGCCGAGCGGCTTGCCGTTCTCGACCTTGTTGGAAAGAATCATGACCTCGGGAATGCCAGGTTGCTGGTACAGGTTGGCGACGTT
This sequence comes from Burkholderiales bacterium, assembly GCA_031430015.1. Taxonomy (GTDB): domain Bacteria; phylum Pseudomonadota; class Gammaproteobacteria; order Burkholderiales; family JAEUOS01; genus CANJDH01. The sequence goes on along the minus strand of JANPAR010000098.1, from coordinate 3,655 downwards.
GACTTCCAGCCGACCAAAGCGTTCGGAAAAGTTTTTTAGTTGCAACGCCGTCAGAGTCTGCAAAGGAAAACTCAGCACGCCGTACTTGCCGAGCGCCTGTTCAAGCGCCAGGAATTGTTCATTGGACAGGGGTTGCGCAAGATCAAGGCCGTCGACGCGCGCGCCAAGCGAGTGTCCACTGGGAACAAATTTCATAGCGTTTTCTCCGGTAATTCGCGCCTGAGCGCAACATGAGTTGAGCGAATTCTAGGTTTGACAAGCAACCCGGCATAGACTCCAGAGCGGAATATATTGTTCTCAATCTGGAAACTATCGGATCACCATGGATCGATTAAGAGCGATTGAAATATTTACCGAAGTCGCGCGCGGGCGAAGCTTTACGGCGGCGGCCCTTCGGCTCGGCATGGCGAAAGGCAACGTCACCAAACACGTGAAATGGCTCGAAGAACTGCTGGGCGCTCAGTTGCTGACGCGCACCACCAAGAGCGTCAGTCTCACCGAAGCAGGGCATTCGCTGCTCGACGCCGGCCAGCATCTGCTGGATAGTTTTGATGCAGTGGAATCGACCGTTCGCGGCGCAGTCAATGGCCCGAAGGGCACCATCCGTATCGGCGCGCCGCCGTCGTTTGCTGCCGTGCACCTGGTTCCGCTGATCACTTCTTTTTCAGCCCTGCACCCGGACCTTCAGTTCGCCATGCACTTGGACGATGGCCGCGCGGATATCGCGGGCGAAGGCCTTGATTTGTCGCTGCGCATCGCACCGTCATTGAAGGACACGAGCCTGGTGGCACAGAGGCTGGGGAGCGTTCCGCAACTGTTGGTGGCGGCCCAATCCTACCTCGCAGCCCGAGGAAAACCGAAAACGCCGGAAGATTTGTCAGCGCACAATTGCCTGGTTCACGCCTTGAAAGCGCCTACCAATTTTTGGACTTTCACAGGGCCCGGAAAATTGAGCGGCAAGAAATCGGTTCGCGTTTCCGGTTCGATGCGTGCCAACTTTGGTGAACCGCTGAGGCACGCGGCACTGCTTGGACATGGCATCTCGATGCATCCGAACTACATGGTTGCACAGGACATCAAGGACGGTCGGCTCAAGATCGTGCTGCCCGCCTATCAGCCCACCAGCCTCGACATCTACGCGATGTATCCCAGCCGACGAAACATGCCGGGTCGGGTGCGCTTGTTTCTTGAATTTCTCAGAGGGCGCTTCTAGAGCGCAGCCGACTGGCAGGTTGAATAGCCCGGAAGGTACAGACTTGGGCGAAGCCTCGCCCGAACCAGCGACAATTCGAAAATTTGGCATGGTCATGCATCGCGTGGATTTGACTGCGCGCAATTCTGCGCGCTCGCATCACTGACAAATCTGACCCACCTGTGGCGCATGTTCTTAGCGCGTAGGCTGGGTGGCAAAACCCAGCGCCCCATGCAACCGACGCGATGCTGGGCTTGACAACCCAGCCTACCCGTCTATCGCAACAATTCGTGCGTCGCTGTTTTCGCCGCATTGCGCTCCATTGTAAGTACGGGCGCATAACCCGCCGCTTGTGTGCGCGCGGCAAGCAAATAGTCCGAAAAATCAGCGGGGCCATCGGCGTACAGCAGCAGCGCTTGACGCACCAGCTCGGGCGATTCAAGTTTGAGTTGGTTGTGCTGCAGCAAGGTCGAGAACGCGAGATGCACGTGCGCCCGCGCATAGCCGTAGCTGCGCTCCAGCACCCAGGCCAGTTCACAGAGCACGACGTGATCGACATAAGCTGGGCGCTTGGCGGATGCGTGTTCGCCAAGCCACGCTTCAACTTTCGCCGCCTGTCGCGGCTCGTCATTGGTGAGCAAAGGCACCAGCAAAGTCGTGTCAAGCGCGTACATGGCGCGCTACTTTTTTTTCGCACTGCGATGCTTCGCGCCAAGATGCGCGGCGATTCCCGCGTCCATTTGCTCAGGCGACAGGGCACGGTGGGGACTCGGCAACAAACCGCGCAATGAGCTCGCCGACGCGGTCGTCGGGCGCTTAAGCACAATGGTCTCATCGTCCTGCACAGTGACCAGCAAAAGATCTCCCGCTGCGAGCCCCAAGCGCACTCGCACAGCGCTTGGCAGCGTCATCTGGCCTTTAGATGTAAGCACGGTTTGCATCCTATTTTCCTTACGTTTTGGTAAGGGTAACACGAGTTGCGCCGTGCGCATGGATCGCTAGTCCGCCATCGCCGGTGATTGCCATGCGCCACGTCCGACAAGTTGCGTAGCACTCCGAACTCGTCTCGAAGTATCCGGGGCCGGTAAGGTACGTATAGCCGACATCGGTCGATTAAGTTCTCCGTCGTCGCCCCTGCGGAGGCAGGGAGCCCAGCGTCTTCTTGCGGCAAAAGGGAAAGTGCTGGACTGTACAAATACGCGATGAACTATGCGTAATCATGATCAACTTGTCGCCGAGCTTATGCGTCGGCCTGGGGTTCGGAAAGAAGATGAACGCTTGGAGCGCGAAGCTCAGAAGCAAACCGTTGGCACCAAACCGCAGCAGGATGCAGCGAAGTTGGCCGCTCTGGTACACGCACGCTTGGCCCGTGGTCACTTCGTTGCGGTTGATCCTAAAGACCTTTCACGCACGCGTTGTTTACTGCACTCAGTTCGACGCGTGGGCAACAAATCGCCCACCCTACGAAACTAACTGGGACAGGACAGAAGCATGAGGTGGTCAGTTGAGATTAAACAAACGAATTTGACGCGTAGGAATCTGTCGGATTTGCTTGACCTCATCAAATTCACGCTTATCGATGGAACTCGATGCCTTGAATTGACGTCACCAATTTTTGATATATGTACTACAGCGGAATCAGCTTACGATGTCGCGAAAAAAATACGCGAGGCATTCACGGGCCCAAGCCACGTCGACCCAACGTTTACTCTGGGATCAGTCATTGACCATTCGGTCAGCCCACCGATGTCCGGTACATTCGTTGAGCTCACTGGAATAGAAGAAGCGATTCAGAGTGGCAACCTTACAGTTTCCGCGGTCGCACCAAGCGGGCTGAACAGTGCTGAAGTTGCACAATGGACATTGGATAATGAAGAGCAAAAGTATCAGACCACGCTGGAACATCAACGATCAATGTTTGAGCCCGCATTCGTCAGCGAAAAAGCTTCAAAGATGCTTGAAATGCTCGCGCTGAAGGATCCATCCGGCGAGGTGATCTACAAGATTTATGAGCTAGCTGAAGGCACGTCAAGCGACCGAAAAAGCTTCCATGCACAGTACAGAATATCGACAAAAGACTTTGATCGCTTTAAAGACGCAGTACACAATCCTAAAGTCACCGGGGATTGGGCTAGACACGCCAATCCACAGCGCCTCAGCAGCGGCAATCCAATGACAAAAATTGAAGCGGAACAATTCGTCCGAAGTATCGCGGAGCTATGGCTGGCGCATGTACGCTCAACCAAATCTCCATACTGAATTTGGCGCTAGCGTCGAATTTGTGTGGTTTGCCGGACGATTTATCGCACTAGTTAGCACCGCCGCGCGCGGCCAGTGACCGCTCCAACCTCGGCCCGCTCAAGCAAACGTATACCCCTCATTCTTAAGCGGCAAATTGCGAATAGGCTTTCCGGTCGCAGCAAACACTGCGTTCAACACCGCTGGCCCGACCACACAAATCGT